>JAJRXH010000163.1 GCA_024276395.1 archaeon | reverse complement strand
GGACTCGTGTTTTATCCTCGCATCACGGGGAGAGGTCCTCACGAAGCGATTAACGTGATGACACGACCTTGAACCCACGCGTGACAGAAACATCGGGCTGATCAGAAAAACTGAAGATAAAAAAGAGAGAAAATATCAGTGGCATTGGGTAATCCCACGAGGGCTCGTGTTTTATCCTCGAGCGTGAGGAACGACAACAAACCTACAGATGACATCATATCAAGGACTGAGATTCACGAATTCACCAACATAGTAACGTGACTGGTAAGACAGAAAATAATAATAGTAAAAAAGATGAATCACAATGATTCGTACCCGATGACATCAAGGGGGCAAGAATTAACACATATACCACAATGAATGCATTGATCTTCCTTGAAAAAAATAAAAAATCGTCTCGATTCTGCTGGTTGAATGGGGTTAATTTCGATGGCATTGGTAGGACAATCCTGGAAGCAATACCGACAACCGTTACAGTTATCATTAACAACGATTGGACGACAATTCCATTGAGGCAAGAATTCTCTGTTCATTGAAAGATTGTCCAGCATTGAGGTATCCATCGTAGACAGGTGCATTATGATTTCGGCACTTAGGGAACGTCTATCAAGATACTGAATGAACCAAGCTATCAGTAACAAAAAGGAAAGGAAACCAATCACAAACAGCAAATCCTCAATAGTAATCAATTTTCAACCCTCACATCGCGAAATTCATCACGTCTTCCCTATTATTCTCTCTTCACTCACTCATTTCATCAGATTAATGATATTTACCTTTTTTTCAGCAATTCTTGAGCTGAAGGCTCAAGGTAGAAAATAAAGATTGCAGTAACAAACCTGGCAACCACCAGTTCTCGCTGGATGTCTCTAAAAACATCTTTTTCAGAACTTGTAGGATATGATCGTGAGGAAGTAGAGGTTGAACAAACTGAAAATTACGTGGAGGGAGTAATCCCACGTGAAGATATATTTCACCTTCTGCAGTCCATACAGATCTAAAAAGTCTTGTAGAAGGAAAATGTAATTGACTCCAATTGAATGACCAACCACTAGGCAGATTATCTTCCATCCTACGAAGAAGCGATTCAACACGATCCAATTCCCATAAAATGAAATGAAAAATCACGTTCAACCATGAGGTCCAAGAAAAATTGGCATTTCTCAAGAGAGGAGGAGGTTTCCAAAGATCTGCCCGTGTTATTGTCGAAGGACTCTCTTCTACCTCAATAATCATTTTTTCCATTAATCTTCGACGAATGATGGAATGTTCAGAATGATGAAAATAATGCAAGTGATGAAGAAAGGGAAAGTCATTTTGCACCATCATATCAGAAGAGGATATTTCAAGCAATATCTTTGAATGTTTTTTTGCCTCACGCTCAAGTTTTCCCCAAAGTAATTCAATCGATGCCTTGAAAAATCTATGTTGTGATTGCTGATGTTCTTTCCAGCAAGATGAGAGTCTAAAGAGCAAGTTGCCAGGAAGAAGACCCAATGGTGTCGTGCTAGACTCAGATTGGCAAGAAAATAAGACCATAATGGGAACAATACTCAATTTATCAAGTAGAAATCTCAAGTCATCAGCAAGGATGAATGATGGCACACTTCGCACAAGTTGTCCCATGTATTCGATGATGCGATGCCAGGATGCTAGGATTTCACGTAGATACCACAAGTCAGCATCAATTTCAGCATCAGCTGGTAGGTAATTCTCGACAATTTTCGTGAGAGTGAGGTGAACAAGAAAATGTTGCAGTTGTGGATATGATCTTCGAAGTGGTCCATGGATCCACGATACGAACGAAGTTTTATCAAAAATTCGTGAATTTTGCGTGAAAAAAGGAAGAATATTATGATTCTTGGATGATTTGTCAGTTTCACTGTTTATCATAAATTCTATGGTTTTCCGGTCACCATCAAGAATCAATCTTCCGTCAACATAAGAAAATCTGAAAAAATTCTTAAGTGATTCTAGCATGGACATCACGGTGCGAGTGGTGCTACCTGAGAAAGACACGTGTCTCACATCCATCCTAGAACATTGATAATTAAAACACTTTCCGAAAAGGTTTTTGAATGGAAGAAATTATCTGGTCATGAAACACCTTTAAGTGAAAAACAAACAATCGAATGGTGATTAATGATGGCAGAAATCAGAGTGGCTCTCGTAGGCATTGGAAATGCAGCCTCGGGATTCGTGCAATACATTGAATTTCTAAAACAGCTAGAAGATCGTAACAAAGATTTCTCAATCGGAGGTTATGATCCGGATGACATCAAATTCGTGCTAGCTTTCGATGTCAACGAGACGAAGGTAGGTAAGGACTTAAGTGAAGCAATCTTTGCGGAACCTAACTCATGTCCAAAAATAGTGGAAGTGGATCCATTAGAGGTGACCGTACAAAGAGGGCCCACGCTAGATGGAATAGGGCCAACCACCAAGGGAATCATCCGGGAAAGCACCTTACCGGTCGCCGATGTCATTGACCTCATTAACGAAGCACGGGTCGATGTCATTGTCAACCTCACTCCTACTGGTTCTGACCGACTGAGTGAATTTTGGGCTGAAACTGCGCTAAAAACTGATTGTGCTTTCGTCCAGGGGAGTCCAACACCCATTGCCAGTAACAATATTTGGGCACGGAAATTTCGCAAGGCAGTTCTTCCAGTTGTAGGCGATGATTTACAATCCCAATTAGGGGGAACGAGAATACATCGTGGTCTCTTAGAATTGCTAGTTAACTACGGCGCACGAATCAAAAGTACCTATCAATTAGATGTTTCTGGAGGTACTGAAGGATTGAACACGTTAGATTATCAACGACGAATGTCCAAGCGCTCGATCAAGACCGAAAGTATTAGACGTGTCGTTCCTTACCTTGGGAAAAATGATGTCGCCTCTGGGACAACTGACTATCTTGAATTTCTCGGAAATCAACGATTCAGCTATTTCTGGATTGATGCTCGATACTTCAACAACACGCCCTTGCAAATCGACCTCACGCTCAAATCTTATGATGGGCCCAATGCAGCCCGTACCTTGTACGAAGCTACTTGTGCAGTAAAAATTGCCCTAGATAGAGGAATTGGAGGGCCAGTCCTTTCAGTATGTGCCTATGCTTTCAAGTCATCACCAGTTATCACGACCATTTTTGAGGCAAAACGCTGGTTTGATGAATTCATTGAAGGACGGCGACCTCGATAAGAACTCATCCAAAACACCTTTTTTCTTTTAAAATGAAGCAAGGAGAATGAACCATTAAAAAACGTTTTTAAAAAATGGAGTCCGTGTTCCATTTGGATTAATCTTCTTTTAAATTACTGGTGAACTTGAACAATGGCTGAAGAAAAAAGTACTCTGGAAAAGGAATCACAGGAGAATAAGAATTCCATTGACAACAACATCTTGTTGGATATGGAACTAGTTAAAGAGGCTCTATATCAGAACATTGCCAAACAAATAGGCATTCACCCAAAACAAGTAAAAAATACCGTAAAGTTACTCGAAGATGGAAATACGGTTCCATTCATTGCCCGATATCGGAAAGAATGGACTGGAAGTTTGGATGAAGTAAAAATTCGTGATATCGAAAGACTTTGGGATTATGGAATGATGCTTGCCGAACGCAAGCAAACTGTCCTCAAGTCCATTGCAGACCAAGGAAAATTAACGGATGAGCTAAAGGAGAAGATATTAACAGCCGAAACATTAACAGAAGTCGAAGATTTATACCTCCCATTTAAACCAAAGAGACGCACCAAGGCAACCATTGCTAGGGAACGAGGCCTAGAGCCATTAGCACGAGCAATCCTCACTCAAGAGAAACTAGATGTTGATCTGGAAACATTTGCAAGGCAATTTGTAAACCCAGAAAAACAAGTACCGGATGTCAAGGCCGCTTTTGATGGCTCCTACGATATCATAGCTGAAGAAATAAATAATGATGCAGAATTAAGAGCTCAAATAAGGGAACAATTCTTTAATACAGCGGTTCTTAAATCTAGCAAGTCAATATTGTTTGAAGATAAGGAAAAAGAAGGAAAAGATCAGGAAGCCATTAAAGAAGGATACAAATACGAAATATACTTTGAATTTGAACAAGTGGCTGTTGAAATGCCCCCTCATCGTGTATTAGCCATAAATCGAGGTGAAAGAGAAGGAGTGCTTTCTGTCACCATTGAGTTTGATGACGAGGGCATTCTCGGACTCATACAGTCGAAATATATCAAAGATTT
>JAJRXH010000162.1 GCA_024276395.1 archaeon | reverse complement strand
GCCCGTGGTTCCTAGGAGGTCACGCCCTCGTGAGACCAAGTCGATCCGCCAGAGGTGGTATTACTACCGCTACGTGAGGCGTGCGTGTGCCTGACGATGGTTTCATCACGTTTAGGAGGTGATGCTCGAGGATTACACGGAACACCACTCTCACCTGTAATCGCGTTACATCCTAGCGTTACCAATGCTGGTGATTTTTCCAAGAAAACTTCCTCTTTTCGTCGCATCTGTATTATCGTCAATGAGTGATATCCATGCCGGATCACCAGATCTTCCGAGAAATGAAATGAGGAGGGCGATGATGAACAGTCCAGTTATTGAAGATATCGAAAAAATGACGAAGGAGGAAAGAGCCAAGCTAAAGAATGATAAAAGCAGGAGAGGTTTTCTTCCAATTTTGTCAGCAAGTGTTCCCCAAAAGAATTGAAGGATGTTTGACCCCAAATTTTGAATGGCAGTGAGGCCGGCCATGTCAAGAGGAGATGCACCGAGGACGACAGCATAATACTGGAATTGCATGTCGAGCGTCTGTCTACCGCCTGAGGATGTAGCACTGATGACAGCCAGTAGTGTTTCATTTTCCGAGCTAGTCATCATTCTATTACCTGTAGCTGTTGTAGTTTCCATCTTTTTCGCCGTGTCGAACTTGAACTGCACGATTTTTAATGATGCGTGATGAGGCAGGTAAATTTCATGGTTATCTTTAATACCACTTATAATTGTGGTGACTTGAAGACCTGAACGAGATCGTGTTCAGATCGCGTGCTGGGAAAAGAAGGTTTTTCTCTTCTGGTTGTACGAATAGGGAGTTAACAAGTAATGAACAGTTATGGGAGATATCTTTCATGAAAAAGACCATCAGAGATCATTTTCTTTCCAATCAGAAAAAGCATTGAGATACTGATTTCGTTTATCGAGGTTATAGAATAAGTTGAAGGGAACAGTTTTTTGGATGAATTCACGCATTATGGTAACGGCATAAGCTCCTTTTTTTAAAGAAAACTCTAGATATACGTCTGTTTTTTTCGTTTCGTAATTTCTCATGACTTTGTAATGAAAATCCTTCACTTCTGCTATGATTTTGCGTCCGCTGCCGCGTGTTCGAAAGGCTTTTAGTGGATGTTTTCGAAAATCGACTGGAAATGCTTCTTCTTCCTCCATCACTTCGTGGATGATCTCTATTATCTCCTTGGGATATCTTTTCTTCCGGAAATGTCCACCAATGATAGGGAGATCTCTAAATTTCAGGATTTTTGGGTAGCCGAATTGTCGAACTACTCGTGATAGAAGATGATTATAGAGATAGGACTGATAAGAACTGCAAAAGATAGATAATAAGTCAGAGGAAAGGCTGTTCCATGCATTAAAAAATTTGTTAGCATTATTGGGATGTTCACTTAGATAACGACATAACTCACGTTCTACTCTATACGTGTTTGGAAACTCCTTTAATGCATCTTCGAACGTGATTTCGCCTTCTTTGATTTTCCTTCTTACCTCAGAAAGTCCTTTTGGCTCGACAGGCGTTGGAATGGAAATGTACATCCAAAAGGCTTCTTCCCATTGATGTTTGAACAATAATTTCCCGACTTCATGCGTGATGGGTCGGCCCGATCCAAATCGTTGCAAGTCAAAGTAATTGAGAATTCCCCCAAGTTGTGATAAGTCATCCCAGATCGTTCTTACTCTTTTATCAACAACTTCTAAAGGATGCGGACAATCCCTAATCCATACCTTGAAATGATTTCCCCATAAGTTTCCCAGTTTGTTAGGAAAACGTGATCTTTGGGGCGCGATGATTCTAATGTCCCACACGTTGAGGTTGGTTAATTCATCAGGTGGTACGTTCCACACGGAGACTGCCTGCCTTGTGATGCCAAAAGCATCCTTGAGTCCAGCGTAGGCAAAATCTTGCAAGGGTCGTCTGAGTTCCTTGGCAATGACACGAATGGCACCAAAAGAGTCAATTTTTTGCTTTTCTAGGATGAACCACGTGTAAAGGCCACCTAGATGTGGCACTTTCCACTTTCCACTTT
>JAJRXH010000161.1 GCA_024276395.1 archaeon | reverse complement strand
CTGATTCGTGGGGTGACGTGAATGCGCTAAAGAGTCAGTTCTGACCTGAAATAAAAAAGTCGGGTCCCTTACAGTATTGGACGGCCCGTAGGTCAGCACTCGAGACTTGATAGCGTTTCACGTGCTTCCTGAAGTTGATTGGCGAGTAGATGGATGGGACAGGTGTCAATGATGAGACGCTGCAGCTTGAAGAGTCCTTGCTTGACGAGAAACCTGACGGTAGCGGCAAGGAGGTTCGTGATGCCCTTGATGCCGAGGCGATGAAGGAAACGAGAGAGCGTGGAAGCGTGGTAGACGGATACTGGTGCTTACAAGGCTTCTTGTAATTCGGGTCGCTGGGTGAGCGCTTCTCGCGCATCATTGAGGGTTCCCTTCCTGAACACGAGGGAGAATATGGGGAAACGGAGCTGAAAGAGGTGGCAATCGGGCGGTCTTCCTGTTTTGGCACGATACGAGTCGACGATGGGACATAGTTGTTCCAAGAGGGGAGTGATGACGCGAAAGAACTCCTTGACACGTTCAACTCGATCATCAAGCGTGAGCAAGGCGGGTTTACCATGGTGGTGCTGGAGGTGGTGTGTGACGATGCCTCCCACTCACGAGCACGATATTTAAAAGAAGGCTGGCAGATACCCCTACTTGGAGGAGCATGATTTTCACCGAAAATTTCGATTTATTTTCTCATGAGACGGTATCGTGCTCCTCCTTTACACGTGTTTCGGTCGTCCCCGTAAGATCTATTTTTATCGGTTCTTTTCAAAAAAGAGTGTTTCAGAAAGGCCTAATAGATTATGATTAATATTTCAGAATTTATCTCATTTTTTTGATTGATCAATGTTTTCTGTTGATGAAAGTCTCCGTTATCTTGGTTTAATTAGATGGAAGCATGGAAATCACGTGCGGGTTAGCCATGTAAATTGAAAATCATTGATGAGTGAGTGTTTTGAAGGAAAATGCTTGTCTATCTAATCTTTTTAAGAAAATCTTGAAAATAAAATTGATTTATGGTGTGAACATCTATGTTGATGGAAAGATATTATGATGAATCGATTTTTTGTAGCAAATGAAGAATGAAAGAAGGTATTTAAGACACGTTAACTATTAATCTGGAGGATGATTCTTCTCAGAATTGATAATAAATATACCTTTTTAAATAATGACGTCTCGGGTTCAACCGATGGGATGAAAGACGGTCCTCAAGTTAGATAAAGAACTTTTGATTGGAAACAACGTGGAGGAGAGCAAGATGCAAGCGATTAGAAGGAAAAGACGCATTTGTACTGGGTTCTTGGGAAAATATATGATCTCTCTTGCGACGTTAGGATTGTTTCTAACATTATCGACAAATTTAGGATTTTCTTCGGCTTCAATGATGATAGACAATGGAGGAATGAGATTACGAGATTTCCAGACTTCTTCATCTGAGCTTCATACTGCTGGTCCGAATGAGAAGCATTCATCCTTGTCCTTGATTGGTAACGCAGGTACGGGTAATTTTACACATCATGACCCCATTTTTATTAATGATAATGATGAATTGATTGCCATGGCTCAAGCTGAGGGATGGTCTGGAAATGGTTCATCCGTAAATCCGTATGTGATTGAAGGCTACATAATCACTCTTACCGATAACTCGACGAATTCAAGTCAACTCCCATATCGTGGAATTTCTCTTCGAGATGTGAGCCTTCACGTAATCATTCGTAATAACATTGTCAATTCAACAGTGAGCGGTAACTACTTAGTAAGCGGATTGTATCTGGAAAACGTGACCTCGGTGACCGTGGTGAATAATATCCTTGAATCATCTTTGGGGGTCGGTATTTATGTTGTCGGTTCTAATCAGACAATCATCATGAATAATACCTTTCATTCGGTTAGTAGTGGCGTGCGACTGTGGGATTCTATGGGTGACGTGATTGAGGGTAATCTTTTCATTAATTCTACCCTGGATGTCGAGGGATTTAGTCAAGATATCGTCATCAGATATAACGATTTTACAGATAATACGGTTGCAGTTTTCTTATCTGGCACTGCTGGTAGTTTTGTTCGAAACATTCAAATACTTGATAACCGTTTCGAGAATGTTTTCCAGGGAATTGCTTTTATTAATGGTACTGATCTTCTTATTCAAGGGAATTCTTTTCTACAACTCAAGAGTTATGGAGTCACGATTTCAGATGTTAATGGGGCTTCAGCAATTCATGACCGCATCATCATTTCCAAAAACTTGTTTGTCAATTCCACAAGCACTGGTGGTACAACAATTTTAGCATCGGCACTTCGTGATAGCATCATTAGTGACAACGTATTCAAGAATAATGCTCATTCAAGCATTAGATTAGATGGGGGCTCCGTGAATGTTAGCATTGCCCGCAATACCTTTGACCAGATTACTGGTTCTGATGTAATTGTCTTGGATGCATCTAATAATAACATCATTCGTGATAACATCATCGCTAACTTTGAACGAGATGGGATTCACTTGATCAGAGGAGCATCTCATAATCTCATCATCAATAACGTCATCAATGACTCGTCAATTGGAGAAGGCATTGTCATTTATGATTCAAGCAATGGTAATCAAGTCTTGAACAATACCATCAGTAGAATGAAGTTGTATGGCGTAGGTCTTGACAATACGATTCGAGATACTTACGTGAAGTGGAACGACTTTATTGATAACAATGGATTGCCAACTGTCGTGGATGCACCACAAGCAAGTGATAATAGTCCCTTGAATAACAACAACACGTTCATTCTTAACTATTGGAGCGACTGGACAACTCCAGATTCAGATGGAGATGGCATCGTGGACAACCCCTATCCTCGAATTGAGGCATTGTCTCTTGGAGGTTGGAAGATAGATCCTTTGCCCCTTGCTAAACCACATATAAATCCACATTCGCCGCCGATAACTACGACTTTTACTCCGACACTCATCAAGACCTCTGGAACAGCTATCAGTCCAGTTCCATTTTCACCATTCTTTGTTCTTATGTTGTCGCTTGGCTTAACAGTGTTCTTTCGAAGGAAAAACTGGTTAAAAAAGTAAAATTTCAGTCAAGGATGTTGATGCTTCTTTCTCTCTTTTTTATCTTCAGTTTTTCTGATCATCCCGATGTTTCTGTCACGCGTGGGTTCAAGGTCGTGTCATCACGTTAATCGCTTCGTGAG
>JAJRXH010000160.1 GCA_024276395.1 archaeon | reverse complement strand
TTCCGAAGATTTTCAGTTTTCTTTTGTTTTTCCGATTTTTCTTTTTCTACCACCACCACGTTAGTTCCCCATAACTCGATAAATCGAGAGGACAGTAGGGTAGTGATGAAATGCCGCGAAACTAGAGACATGAAATACCATCCAAGTAGGACATCAAAGATTAATGAAAGAACTTCAAGATATGATGTGGTAAGAATTGTTAGTTCAGTCAGAACAGTAAACATAAAGATGAAGACAAAGCGGACAGCCACAATTTTCATAGCAGAACGCACGATACCCTTCATTAATGGCAAACGGAAATTCACAAGTCTTTCCATTACCGATCGAATTCTCTCAATTGGTGAAAGGTAAAATACTTGCATTCCACTTTCTTTCATCATCATTGCAAAAGAATGGAGAAATGGATGTTCCACCAAGTATGTCATCAGTGCAGTAAAGAAAAAGACCAAGATCGAGAGAAGAACCAACCAAGCCATTGAAACGAGGTAGAGATCTGGATTGACGATTTCTTGAAAAATCTCGTGAAGTAAGATCCGCGCTGGATGATCTACCAATCGAAAGACCAAGAACACGTAAAAACCCGTTAAAAGTGCCATTAAGACACTCAATAATGCCTCAGATTTTTGCATATCTTGCATCCATTGAAAGAAAGAGAGAGTCTTTTTTGATGTTGAAATCGTGAATGACGAATCAATGGACATCTTCTTTTCATTCTCTTCGTCTTCGCGTGATGTCTCACTAGCGTCACGCTTTGCTGGAGATAGATCTTCAAAACCATTTTTTTCCATGGTGGGCATAACGACGAACCGTTTCAGATCATCATTAACAAACATGTAAAAAAGATAGAAAAAGAACAGAGTTGACAAAGCAACTTGAAATGTTCGGATGAATAAATATCCCAGGATTAAGTAGATTACTGTAGAAAGCGATATCTTCCATCCAATGGGACTAGACAGGCGTTCCACATAATTCATGACAATTTTCCTAGCTGAGCTACCAGTCTTCTTCATCACATCCTTGACGGAAATGGTTGATCTGAATAATTGTGCTCTAACATCAAGGGAACGAATGATGGGAAGTGTCGCAGTCCGCCATCCAGGATAGGCCGTGGCTAGAAAGACAATTACCAGAAATAACGCTGACCATAAAAGGATTTCATCAAATGGAATGAGAATGATCATTGGCCCGGCGAGGCTTTCAATGTACTTCTTGAACAAGATAGAGGCGAGAACGCTATCAATCCATCCCATTGCCAGGCCAATGGATCCTAAAATCATTCCTTCTAATGCAAAAAGCATAAAAACACGAGTTCTATCTAAACCATTGGCTCTAATGATTCCAATCTCGTATCTACCACGTTCGGCTGATAATAAAATTGCCACGAATTGGGTTAACGCTGCAATGATGATGGCCTGGTAGGTTAAGGCCTTCAAGAAAGTTTGTTGCCTACTGATTGCTCGATTTAACTTTTCCAATCGAGATTGTATCGAATAAACATCTTGAATCTCTGGATAAGTTGACTTCAAGGAGGAAATGACCTCATTGATCCTCGTAGTATTTGACACGTCTATCAACACGTATTTTATGCCAAAATTCAGGCCATGAAATTGTTTTAAAACACCCTCGTCAACGTATAATTGAAAGCTATTACTGGAAAGGGAGAATACGTTATCTGGAACGATTCCAAAAATTTTCACGCTGATGTAGGAAATACTCGCATTAACATAGATTAAATTCAAGCGGAAAGTATCATTTTCAGCGAGGAAATGTGCTTGAGCAAATGATTTAGTAATGATTGCCCTCACGGTACTGTTATCAGCGTCAACTTCTCTTAATTCTAGTATCTTTT
Organism: archaeon; assembly: GCA_024276395.1. Lineage (GTDB taxonomy): Archaea > Asgardarchaeota > Heimdallarchaeia > Hodarchaeales > S146-22 > JAJRXH01. The sequence goes on along the minus strand of JAJRXH010000160.1, from coordinate 7,801 downwards.
CTTCATTAAAGGACTTAGACGAGAATTTTGGAAATTTACTGCTTTGGATCCCAAATACATCAATGACTTCACTCGTGCTTCCAGCATATCGTCCGTACGCTACCTTGATGTAAGTTAAATCTTCAATCAATGGAAAGTCAGTAGGAAAAGTGTTCACGACATCCTCTGTTAATAATTGATCATCTCTTACATCAATGATGATATCCGTCGAGGGGAACGTATCTTGATACCATATTGGAATGTGATAAGCCAACGTGAAAGTTATGATGATGACAGTAAGAGCGAATGTGAGAGCCATTGCGTTAGTGGCCACGGAGGCAATCGATCTAACACGATATCGTGCAATGTTTCTAGTGGAAATGGGAATGAGAAATTTCGAAAAGATTGATCCGAACCGCTGGATGAGCCCAGGCAAAGCCCACATGGCTAATAACTGGAGCAAGAACACGCCAAGGAAGATGGCAAGCATTGCAAGAGCAATGCTTGAATCCAGTCGAATTTCAATTGATTTTTCAGAACTTGCCTGAAAAGTCAGAAAGATTCCAACAAGTAGAAAGGCCATTCCAAAAATCATAAATATCTTTTTCATAGGAGCATCCTTATCGGATTGAGTTAACATATGTCGTCGTTCGTAAAGAGCTCTTGAAATGGTGTACTTCAAAATGACCACCGTTGGATATAAACCAGCTAACAAGCTAACAAGAAGACCCGTTTCAAGAGCAAATAACAAATCAAAAAATGATAGTGAGGGAATGTTATCTATCGGCAGTCCTCGTGACTCCAATAAATACTCTAACAATGATACGGAAAATTCGTGTCCTAGGTAGAGACCTAGAACAGATCCTAATAAGCCGTACATGCTTATTTCAATGAGAAACAGGAGAGACACTTGCCATCGAGACATTCCCAGAGCACGCATGAGACCGATATTTGGCTGTTGTTCATTAACGATGATGAGAAAGAGATTGGACAGAAAAATGAACTCCACGAATAGAGTGATGAGAATGACAACTGTCATCGTGGTTTCATAAGCAGTAATCACCAAGCGATCAAAAGAATTCACGGTCCGTTCAATAATGATAATATATTCATCGCCAAAGGTGTTAAGAAGCTGTCTATAGGTCATCTCAACATCCAAGAAATCAGAAACACTCACGAGTACTGTTGTTACCTCATCATCAGACCTTCCAAGCAAGCTACGAATCATCTCGATGTTCACGATGATTAAATTCCCAGTCGGATAACGAGCAAAGGAGTTAACAGATTGATCATCAAAAATGCCCCCAATTGTGATTGTAAAACCTGCCACATCGAGTGAATCTCCAACTTTCACGTCATATTGATCAGCAATGCTGGTAGATACAAAAACATTTCCATTACTGAGATCCTTTTTGCCAGAAACTAAAGATAACGAGTCCCAATCTGGATGAGTAAGAGGATCTAATCCATACATAGTAATGAGGCCCTCTGCCCCATATTCAGTCAGATTATAAGTCTGGATGATGGCTGGTGAAAGAACTTCCACGTTCTTTACGACAGAGACCTGCTCTTTCACATCGTTAAAAGAAATCCATTCAGCGTCTCTGCCATGTACTGTCAAGTCAATGGCACTATCGCCACGGCGTTCCGCAATGAAATCTTGATTTACTGCAGTGACGATAGTAGTAATACCTATGACAAAAGCAACCGCCAGAGTGATCCCTATCACCGATAATAATGCCTGCCAGCGGTTACGTCCCACATTACGTAAACCTAGTCTAATGAAACGATACATTACGTTCCCTCTATCTATTTAATTTGCTTGATGGGCAGGTATTACCTACCTTTTAAACTCTGCGGGCCATGAAAATCATTTAGCATCGTGGTTCTTATGATCACTTTTCAGTGCAATCATTTGTTATGATTAACAATAAGGAACAAGAAAGAGCGATTAAATAATGACAAAAGCCTTTAGTTTGATGATCAAGTGTTTTTCACGAAGTTTTTTGCTTCAACGAGTGCATCAAGGAGATATTTAACCACGTCAGTTGCTTTAATTAACGATTGTCGTTCTTCTGCTAATTCGCCAGCTCTCCCAACCAAATATGTCCCCAAACAGGCAGAATGGAAAGGTTGCCTTGTCATTGCATTTAAAGCTGCTATGGTCCCAGCCAAGACATCACCCGTGCCACCAACTGTCATAGCTGCTGTACCCGTAATGTTAAGTCGCCAATTAACGTTTTGGTCATTCTCACCAAGAATGAAAACTCTTTCATTAGCGGTTGTCGGACCTGATATGACATCCCATCTACCCTTCACGACGAAAATGGCCCTGAACTTGGAACTAGCTTCATTTACTAGTTTTATTCTCTCAAGAATGTCTGCATCCCCCGAGGGCAGTCTCATACCCGTAATTAATCTAAATTCTCCAGCGTGAGGTGTCAAGGTAACGGATGACCTCAAGGAAGTGAACCTATTAATCACTTTCAATGCATCGGCATCAATGATGAGAGGTAACTCGAATTTCAGCAGCATCGAAATTAACTGATGGAGTGAATCAAGTGTTTCTGAAAAATCACCACATCCTGGGCCTATCAAGATGGCATCCGGTTTATTTTTTTTCATTTCTGCAAAAAAATCATTTTTTTCAAGACTTTCCATTGTAAGATGGTCTCCATCATAAGGACGAACAATGATGTTCGGTGAAAATGAACGAAGAACACTAACTATTGATCTTGGCGCAAATATCGTAACTAAATCTATTCCTAGCTGTTGTGCAGCCAATGCCGAGAGTACTGGGGCACCTGTATAGTGGTTACTTCCTCCAACGATCCATAGCTCCCCATAATCTCCCTTATGATCCCAAGGAAATCGTTGCTTCAAGATTTGGACGTGGCCAGGACCACATATCATTTCAGCCTCCGGAGGAATTCCAATTTTTCTGACGATTAACTTCTCCCTAGGAATTGAAACCATTCCGCTTTTTGGGGCATGTAAAGCGATTATCCAATCAGAATTCACAGCAACATCTGCCACCTTACCAGTAGATGGGTCCATCCCGGAAGGAACATCTATTGATACAATGATCACTTGTTCTCGTCGTTCTTCCTTCCACGTATTCATTTGGGTGATTGCGGTACGAGTTGGTTCTCTAATTTTTCCTCTTACACCCGTGCCCAAAAGTGCATCAATGATGATAACCGGACCTCTTTCCACGAGATTAATTGAAGACACTTGCGAAGAATCTGTCAAGACTCTAGACCGAATGGAGAAAATCATTTTCTGGAGGGTTTCATAATTATCTCTGGTAATTTTTGTCCGAATTTTCGCAACGTTACCTACCAAGAAAACCTGAATTGGTTTCATGATCCTTGGATGAGTGGCCAAGTGTCTCGCCGCAACAAAACCATCACCGCCATTCCCTCCAGCCCCAGAAAAGACCAAAACCCGAATCTCTTGGCTGGATGATTCACCAACTTGAGGAACCACCTTTTCAACAATGAAGTCAGCTACAGTTTTGCCTGCATTTTCCATCAATTGCTTTCTAGTTATGCCAACCCATTCCGAATTCACATCAGCAATAGCCATATCTAGCGGATCAATGAAAACTTGTTTCTGATTCATGGCAATCCCCTTGAATTAATCATCATAATAAAGGAGAGAAAAATGAACTTTAACAACGATTATTAGCAAGAATACCTTCATTTTTGGAAGAATTGCATTAAATTTACTTGGCCATGAATTTCCCTTGTTGAGATACCCAACACGTCAATAATTTGTTCGAAAGTCGAATCAAGATAGGTTTTATAGGTGGCCACATCTATATCCTCAACTTTTGCTAGTTCAACGGCCATACTACCTTCTGGCGTATTCGTTCTCACGTATCGAATGATCATACCTCTCGTTATTTTTCTTCCAAATTTTTCCTCAAGTTGTTTAGCAACCTTAACAAATGGGGTCTCCATTTCATAGTCTTCAGGATTTTTCGTAAGATGTACGGCTATGGCCAACTCCTCAATAGGGATTCTCCGTTTCTCAACGGAATTATAGTAACTTTTGAGGAGTTTCTTGATTCTTTCTCGGATATCTGGAAGCATCGTGGGATCTTTGAGGTCCGTCAAGATGTTGACCATTTCTTGGAAAGCACGCTGAATGAAAGGAGGAGTATTCCGTTTCTTCCCAAGTAATCCTTTAATTTCATAAGATCCATCCTCTAAAATCCCGAGATAATTCTTCTTTCTTCGGGAAAGAATACAAACACGATAGATCTTCTCTAGCTCTAAATCAAATCCCAAGTGTTCCGTGCTCCACTTAATCAAGGTTTCTATCACGTCTTTCGTTGGACTCTCAAGGAACACACTATCAGTATCGCCATAAAGAACTCGAACACCCAATTGTTCAGCTTTTCCAATTATTTGACGAATTGCCCAGCGTCCAGTAGCTGCTGTGCCATCAGCAATGGAAATGTGAGACAAAGGAAAGAATTCTGATCCCATAACGCCGTAGGTAGCATTAATGAGAACCTTCAAGCTCTTTTCGATTGACTGGTACAAGGAACTCAAGGGATTATCCTTTTCCTTTGCTTGCTGCTTGAACCATAACACTCGAACATCTCTAAAGAACCCTAATAAGTTAGAAAGCATACCTTTTCTCCGAGTACATGTCCAATATTCCGTGTCTCCCAGCACATTATTGACACATTCGGGATGGCGACATAGAATGGTCTCATACGATAGATTTTTTGCACTAATGATAGATGGATACAAGCTTGCAAAATCTAGCACGGCAACGTTAAAATGCACGCCAGGGATGGGTTCAACGACAAAACCGCCTTTAAACTTTTTGTCTTTCATCATTGCTTGATGTGGCGTCACCCTTCCAATAACATCGTAGATATCCCTTTGATTAGGAATCAAGTAATTCTTACGTCGATGCTCAAAGTATAACAAGTTTCGAATCCAAGAAGAAACACGGCTACGATTAAGATCTTCTAGAGGTGTTTTACAAATTCGACCAAGTAGAATCATTAACTGTAGAGCAGTCCGATCTCTTGCTAAGGCAAGTTGCAAGGTCAGCTGTGCATCATTCAAGCAATATATTGCCAATGCGTCTAATTCCTGCTCGTCTATCCGACCTTCCAGCTGTATTTTCCGTTCACCGAGAATGGTATCAGCAATGTCATCAAGGCTATTCGTGGGATAGGCATTTCCATAGGCACTAGTCTTGATGGCTGGATTACTAAAGAAGTGATAAAGATCAATATGCACTGCATTAGAAAGCAAGTATTCACGACCACCTCTTCCCCCAGCACCACGTACCACGAAAGGGTGATCAATTTTCAATCTTTTTGCTCGATGATAGAGATAAGCAAAATCAAAATTATCACCGTTGAACGTGAAAATCAAAGGATATTCATTCAATTCCTTGAATAAGGACTTGAGGAGATCTTCTTCACGAGAGAAATAACGAAGAATGACTTCTTGCAATGATCCCTTGACTTTCAACTGTTTAACTACTTCTTCATCACCTTCTTGTTCCCGAAGGAGAAAAACAACATCTTTCCCTTCATTAGTGGCCATCGCTGCCGCTATCACGGGATATTCTGCCTTTTGAGGCGATGGAAACGACATTTCATCATACTTCGTTTCGATATCCACAGCAGCACATCTGATTTCTGGGATGGGTTGATTAAACACGTCTCTATAATTATCCATCAAGTCTCCATATCGCTCCAGAATCTCTTGAATTACTTGAGGTATTTGCATCTCCTTGAGACGTGCCTCCATCTGACGGAAATCATGTATCAGACGATATCGCAAAGTTGATTGACTCTCTTCTGTATTTTCTGTTTTTGAATATAAACCTCCAGGAATGATCCCTAGATCATATATCCAATTATGATGATACTTGATGTGACTTTCCCACGTATTTTCAAGTTGATTTCTCACTTTAATGACATCAGTAGGCTTGTCAACAATTACTTTTGTCAATTTTACTTCTTTTTCTTCCAATAAATTCCATTTAGTTACCTCTTCACATTTAACGACAATCTCAGAAGACCAGTTTTTAGAGAGCACCTCGTTAGGTGGCACGTTAGTCAAGCAATAGGGTCCATGTCCAGTAGCATCAAGCTCTTTTACCAAAGTTTTAGATTCTAGGTCATACCACAACATTTGGGCCTTATTGCTTTCAGCATCATATCTCACGGATAGTAATAATCTAGAAGATGACCCTACTGATAATTCAGCCATTTCTGATCAGCCCATTATAATGAATCTATTAATCTCAGAGCTTTTAAGATTTCTTGCTTTTCCTTTCTTTTCTCTTCAATTTCTCCCTTTGATTGACCTGATATTTTAGGAAGATGTTCTAAAGACTTCCTATCATCGGAGGAAGGTCGAACATCTCGTTGTGCAATGCTTCTTTTTTCTTCCGAAATTGAACGAACCGAAGATGTTAATGAGACTGAAGATGTGATAGATCGCCGTTCAGAATCCGGAGAAGTTGAACTTTCTGACAAGGGTAAAGATGAAGTAATGATAGGTTTTTCTGAAGACCGTTGCAAGGAGGTAGTGGACAAAGAAGTCATTTTGTCAATGATAGACTCTAGATAATCAACACGAGAGGTTAACGTTCGCATCTCAACTTCCAAAGCAAATAAACGTTCCTTGATCTCATCTAAAGCCTCTGATAACGATGTTGCAATGGCCTTTAGAACATTCACCACTGATTCTGGAATTTCATTCGAATTATCCTCAGCACGTTCACTCATTCTTTTGTCTCCCATTTTTCTAACATTCTTTTGTCTCCCATTTTTCTAACTAACTATTCTTGAACAACATCCTCTCAGTCTCCCAGTCACCCCCCTTGATCAAGTATGAATGATCCGGATACACTGAACTTTCAATGATGTAAGCGTCAAAATACGCACCAGCACGACGACAATGTTCTGGTACTTCCTGACTCTCCACGTAAAAGATCTGAAAGGACTCTTGATCCATGATTTCTGTTACGGCATCTTCTTGGCTCCAATTCAATACTTGGAATCCTCTCAAGTGTTCAGGCCTAGAAATGATCACTGGTTGTGATTTCCAAAGGGATTCTAGAGTGAATTTTTCAACTCTATGACTTAAATAACTCCATAACCAGAAATGTTTACTCTTATGTTGCAAGAATTGATAAATTCCATCATTAATGACGAGGAGATATCCACGTCGATAGGGAGGAAGTCTAACTTTTGTCACGTGTCTTCGAGGTTTAGGTTTTGATTTATGGCGGTCAAAACCAGCAAATTCGGTTGTTTCTTGAAAGATTGCCCCTAAGTCAATGGCTAACATTTCTGCAATTTTTCGAGCTAGATGACGGTGACTACAATATACATCAAAACCACCCTTGGATTCATCAATTCTGAGGATTTCCCCCTTTGTTCCCCGTTCATTAATCATTATCACGTAAGACTGAACATCCCGAAGCAATTCATTAACATCTAGATCATCAACAACTCCTCGAACTTGCAGTTTTGACTGGTAAGCACCTTGCTGAACTCTCTGACACTCATCACACGTTCTCCACCTAATGGAGCAGCTAAAAGTTTCTTCCAATTCAACTCGAGGTAAAAAGGGGTCAACTTCCACTTGTAATTGAATTAATCCATCAAGCTTGATGGGCTCACCGTCATACCCAAAGCTTGCCACTTCTAGGTCTAGGAGGGTTAAGTGATGCTTATGGGTAATTCTCCAAGCTTGTGGTAGAACTTTAGAGAAAAACTGTTGCAAGGCATCATTAACGATAAATCCTTCTTCATTCAACTTATAATTTAACC
>JAJRXH010000159.1 GCA_024276395.1 archaeon | reverse complement strand
TTGAAGAATTGAGCGATTACTTAACTCGGAGCGGCATCACCAGATTTCAAGCATATCAAGCATCTGCTGAACAATTACCATTGTTGAACCAGTCACAAGATGTCATCATTTCTTTCAATGCCCTTCACCATTTCAAGCTAAAAGAGACATTTCAAGAGTTTTCTCGAATTCTCAGGCCTAGAGGATGGATGTTCCTATATACAAGGACACCATGGCAAAATCGAAATTCTATTTGGGGGAAATATTTCCCAAGGTTCGCAGAAAAAGAAACAAGATTAAAAGATTTAAACACGTTAGAGGCAACCATTAATTCTGTTCCAGGGATAGAACTCAAGTACATGAAGTTTTTCACCTATCATCGAACAGACAGCCTCTCCAAGCTCGTGGAGAAAGCTCGAAACTGTCATTATTCAACATTCGCGTTATATGATGAAACTGACTTGGAACAAGCGATAAAAACCTTTAAGAAAAACATTCTCAGTCATTTTGAGGATCCAAATTCCATCTCCTGGCTCGATCGCAATGTGATGCTCATCGTTCGGAAAGAAAACCTTCGACAAGACGAAGAATGACAGGCACGAATCAACTGAGAACTTTGACTCATCCCTCTCCATTCTTTTTTTACGCTACCGTATGACAAAGTCAGGGGAGTAAACTTGGATACCAAAAAGTTCATTCAAGCACCATCTCATTTCATCGAAAGGCTAGGTGCCACTGAAATCACGTCTCGAAGCATCCTTACACCAACTAAAGGATTTCTACGGGACTTTACCCATACCATCAACCCATACGTAGGATGCTGGTTTAACTGCACGTATTGTTATGTTCCTAATGGCTTCGAACTTAGGCACGGCACGTGGGGAAGATTAAATTGGGGGAGATGGGTTCACATCAAGGTCAATGCACCCCAAGTCCTAGAAAAAACTCTTGCTAAGTGGTCAATCCGTGGAGAACTGGAAAACAAGATCATTTATCTCGGTTCTGTTACAGATCCTTACCAATTACCCTGGGAGAGAAAATATCAATTAACACGCAAGTTACTCAAGATCTTCGTAAAGTATCCGGTCGGATTCCTTAACATTCAAACAAGGTCACCACTCATTCAAAGAGATTTAGATATCTTGCAAGATTTGAATTCAAGACTAGATGGAGATCTTGCTGCGTGTATGACCATTCCTACTAATGATGATCACGTGAAAAGGATTTTCGAGCCATCAAGTCCGGCTTTATCGCACCGGCGAGCTGCCTTGGAACGCATCCACGAAATTGGCGTGGAATCACAGGCCTCGGTATCACCATTATTACCCTGCAACCCGAAAGAATTAGCCCGACAATTAGACCCCATCTGTGACAGGATCGTCATCGGAAGTTTAATTGAGTTAGATGAATTTTACAAACAATCCAAGGTTCAAAGGGTCAATTGTCGTCAAAATAACGAAAAACAAGTGGTTGGCGCACGTACTCGTAGTTTTTTTGAAGGAATAGCGAAAAAAAATGGCTTTAGCTGGTTTTTCAAGCCACTAGAACAAACTAGGGTGATTCATCAACTGAAAAAATACCTAGGAAAAAACAAAGTCTTAATAGGACAATATGGATTTAACATTTCAGCTAACATCAGAAAGAGAGCCAAAAACACAAGAAAAAAAGGAAATTTCGCTAATTTAACGGAGTTTTTGTGAGAATTATTTCTGGAAGACCGTGATTAGCCCTTTTCCGTTCAATGGAGAAAAATAATTGTAATTTCTATCATATTTCTATTATTAGGCGCATGAAACCTTTTTTATGATCAGCACCATTTTGAGGTTTCATGGTGAAAAGTCATGTTAGGAATGAAAT
>JAJRXH010000158.1 GCA_024276395.1 archaeon | reverse complement strand
GTGACTATTAAAGAGTGAAAAAGATGCTGAAGGACAACTTTTGATACAAAAACTTGCATTTGCAATCTGTTCAGCGATGCTACCTGACAAAAATTGTATGGATTAACGCTTTCAAGCAACACGCATGAAGACCGAGATTTCAGCCTAACGGTGGATACTTGCCCGTCAAGTGGAAGAAAGATGGCATTAAAATTATCGAGAATGAGGTAAGATTGTCCTTATCGAAGCAAACGAGACATTATCTCAAGGAAACGTATAGCATCAAGTCCAGGTACTTATGGATATAGTTGACGAAAAACCCTACCGTTCGGTGCCATACGGATTAAAGAGGTTGAGATTGTCCCACACATCATTTATATGCCCCTCATCTACCATCTTTCCCAGCCATCTTTCTTCATTTTTGCAAAAATTTAGTAATGACTTTCGATAAAATTGATTTTTGATAGAAAAATCAGCTGCTTAACTCTTTTACAGAAAAAGATATCAGTTATCTGTTATCGAAAGGAAAAAGGAAGATTTAAGGGAAAAAAAGTAGGGTTCTTCATTCTAAAACAATAGCAACTCTATTAGGCGTGGCGAATTTTGCTCGAGTCATTACTTCCTTGACTTCTTCCTCTCTTAGAATCTCTACATCGCATCCATGTATCGATTTAAGGAAATCCTTTGATTCCTCTAGCAAGCTAAACATTCGTTCTCTTGGAATGATTTCTGGAATGGTTCCTGTTTTTATTAAAGATTGAGTGAAAACAACAGCTTCTTTCCCTAGTTTCTTAATTTCTGGTTCTTGCATTATTCGCTTGATGATATTTTTCTTGTCTTTCATCGCTTCTTCATACACTTGATATTTCCAAGATGCGGCAATGATTAAACTTATTTTCTTGATTTCCGTTTTCTTAAGAGCTTGTTTTATGTTTTCGATGTCTTCTAGTAGTTCTTTTAGATATTCTTCTTCGCGTTCGACTAGATCATCAATATGTTCATCGTTTACTTGAGGATATGGGGCATCAATGGCAAAACCATTCCTTCCAAGTTCTCGCCAGATTTCCTCGCAAAGGTGAGGTGTAACTGGGACTAGCATTCGTAGAACAATGTCAATGGCTTCTTCGAAAGCTGGTCCAAGACTCGTGATTCTTCTTCGATACCATTTAATGTCGTTAAGGGATTTGAAGAGTACCTCTTGGACATAAGATCTGGTGAGGAATGACTGAATGTATTTTTCGGCGTTTCTGATGTGTTTTTGCATTCGTGAACGCAACCATCGATCCATTCTGCCCCAGTCTTTCCGTTGTGCTTTTTCCTTCGTCATTCGATAAAAATTTTCTAACCATCTATCATAGGATCGGATGTCTTTCACGTTAAAGTTTGCATCATCTAGGCCTTCGCCTGCTGCAATCAGACCAATCCTAGTAAGATCAGTGCCAAAAATCTCCACGGCGGTTGATAAAGGTGTAAGAATTCCCTTACTCTTACTCATTTTTTGACCTTGATAAGCCATATATCCATTTACATTGAACATTCGTGGTGCAAGTCTAGGATCGTCAAAGACAGCGATGTGATGGAATAAACAGAATGTCAGGTGATTTTGAATGAGATCTTTTCCAGATCCGCGTAAATCTAACGGGTACCAGTACAGAAATTCATTGCGCATTTGCTCGATGAACTCCTTGGATAATCCTATTTCTTCCTCGAGCTTTCTTGGATCACCTTTTCCTAAAAATACATAGTCAAAGAGTTCTTTTGTTGCCTGTTCTTCAGTGAGCAATCCTTGGTTGACGTAATGTGAGATGGTATAATAGGCCATATAGATGGTTGAGTCAGATAAGGTTTCCACGATCCATTCTGGATCCCATGGTAATGGCGTACCAAGTCCAGATTTTCTTGCACAGGCTTTGTCCTCTAGCCATTCTATCGTATTTTTAAAGAGGGTTCTTGCATTTTCTGGAAAAATTTTCATTGATTGCAAGTGATCTCGCACTCGTTGTTTCCATTCTGGGTCGCTAAACTTCAGAAACCATTGGTTTTCTAATATCTTGACGTAACATCTCGTTCCGCATCTACAAATGACCAGGTCTTCTGGTTCATACAAGCTCGAGGCAATATTTTCTTCTTTCAAATCTTTGATAATTTCTTCTTTTACATCTTTAACTAATTTTCCTTCGTATTTTTTCCCCATTATTGCCTTGCATCTTCCTAGATGGAATTCTTTCTTGTAAATTTGCTTTGTGACGTCTTTGATTCTTGGATCATTTTGGTCTTCGATGTTTTCCTTCTCAATGGCTTCTACAGCTGGAAAATCACCGTATCCTTCGATTTCAATGAGTGAAATTGGTTTAATGGACAAAATCTGTTCTTTGGTGACACCATATCGCTTTAGAGAATCAGGATTTTTCTGAAGCTGCTTGATGGCTACCCAGTCAACGGGTGCATGTGCTGGAACACTCATCACGACACCAGATCCAGCAGCTGGGTCGATGAAGGTAGCTGGTAGAATGACTACTTCTTTTCCAGTAACTAAATTCTTAGTATATTTTCCAAACATCGTGTTTGGATTAATGGTTTCTATTATTTTTACCTCTTTGAATTGATTCAGAAACTTCGGTAAGGATTCTTTAGAGACGATCCATCTATCGCCATCGATCATTATCTTGACATATTCAGCATCTGGATGTAGATATATGTTCGTGACGCCATAAACGGTCTCTGGACGTAATGTTGCTGGAACTAAGTAAGCGTCCTCGTATGAGAACTTTAAAATCGTAAATTCAGCAATAGAAACTCCCTCTCCAACCAATCGATCATGATCACCAGTCGGACTTTCGTCTCTTGGACACCAAATGACCGGATGCGTTCCCGTGGTGACAAATCCTTTTTCCTTGAGGGTCCAATATTGCCACTCAATGAACTTCGAATAAACTGGAGTAAGGGTAGTCGTGACGAATTTCCTTCTCCAATCAACAGCAACTCCGATGTCTCGTAAATCTTTTTCCATCAACTTGAGAAAGTACTTCACGATATGGTATGGGTCGTAAAACTTGGGGATCTCTTCTTCTGATACTCCAAATGCTTTTAACACCTTGATTTGATTGGCATCCCCCTCGCGCAGTCTTTTTGCCATACCAGCAATGGGTTCTCCAGTGGCATGAAATCCTTGTGGAAATAAGACGTTATATCCTTTCATTCGCATGTAACGTGCATAAAGATCAACCTTCATTAGAGAATAGCCATGTCCTAAGTGCACTGATCCATTTACGTATGGGTAGGGGAAAGTCGCGAAAATTTTCGGTTTTTTAGGGTCTGGATTTGCCTCGTAGCACTCGTGTTCTTCCCAGGCTTTTTGCCACTTTTTTCCTATTGTTTTCAAGAATCTACTAAACGGGGTATCGTATGTTTCTTCATCACTCTGTTTTGGTGGCATCTTTTCATTTTTATTGATGTTTTTTCCCATTTTTTTCACCTTTCGCTCCTTAGAAAGTCATTACTCTTTGTTTCTTGCTTGTTGTCTTTGATAGAGAGAATTAACACTCGATACATTAAAAGGGATGGG
>JAJRXH010000157.1 GCA_024276395.1 archaeon | reverse complement strand
CGTGGTCAAGGTGCCTCGGCCATCACGTCGGAGAGGCGTGATGGCCTCGATCCTTGGATGTCCCTCATGGTAACACCATGAAGGACTCCCATGATCGCTATATTGCACCAGTAGAGAGTTCTCGCGACGATTACATGTTCACGTAATTACATTTCATCCTAGCGTTAGACTCGCTCACGTACTGATACCACCTGGGACGGGTCTGGGCACTAATGTTGTAAGAACCGGGAGGTTTTTATTTCTGATATGGTGATTGCCTCATTGGTAATCGTCAATGAAGCACTTCTTCTCACACGGTCCTTGCTTGTAGTTATAGTTTTGGCAATGACGGTTGTTGCTGTCTCTGGTAATGCGACTAGTTTTCTTCTTCATAAGACGACTTTCATTCATAAATGGATCTTACGTGTTAGGAAGTCAAGAGGAATCCTATAAATCAACAACAGTGCACGGTATTGATTCGATTGAGATCATATCGCCTTTCATTCTTCCATTTTTGATTCCAAATTTTTTGTATCATATTATTTTTATCGTGTCATTTCAAAAAATTCGACATTCGGAGAGATCTACCATTACATAAGGTTTAAATCAAATCACGAAATGCTGTTATTTGGCGAAGCTCCTTTCCTAAGGGATGTTCTGACAATCGGACACGAAAGATGACAAGATTTCTGTCTAATCATTCTCATTCAACACGTGAATGTTATGAAGTTAGATTGCTCGATGTTTTATTGGCATTGGAAGGCAAGTTGTTTGATCTTCACGACTTTAAAGCTTTAAAATAACCATTTACGTGAAAACAACGGAAGGTCTTAATAACAAGGGGATAGTTATATGACTGATCATCTAATTAGCTCGACTTCATCTCACGTTTTAGCTAAAGGAAAAAAGTATGAGAAAAATGACGATGCTATTATTAATAATAACCGGGAATCAAATAATAACGGAAAACATGGGAAAATAAACCTCATTCCACCTCATGGGGGTACGCTCGTCAGCAGACTCGTGTCAAAGGAACAGCGGACAAAACTCCTATATATGGCCAGTTCACTCCCTACTGTGAAACTTACCAAGCGTTCTCTTGCCGATGTTGAATGCATCGGCACCGGTATTTATTCTCCACTTACTGGATTCTTGGGAGAGAAAGATTACCATAGAGTTGTTTATGATATGCATCTCACTTCTGGAGTCGTCTGGCCCATTCCAGTTACCCTTCCCGTGGCAGAAGGGTTCGCTTCCACCCTTACCACGGGCGATCGAATTAGTCTTGCTTGGAATGGCGTGCCAATTGCCATTATGACCGTTACCGACATCTACGCACCTGACAAACGCGAAGAAGCTATTAATGTTTTCAAGACCGACGATTTAGCCCATCCCGGTGTAGGCGCGCTCTTCCAAGCTTCTGATGTGTACTTGGGTGGTGATATTGACTTACTTACTTCCATTCCGCATCATGATTTCTTGGAATATCGGCTTACCCCCCAGCAAACTCGCGAAGAATTTCAACGACGGGGATGGCAGTCCATTGTTGCCTTCCAAACCCGAAATCCCATCCATCGCGCTCACGAATATCTCCAAAAAGTCGCTCTTGAAATGGTTGATGGTCTATTCCTTAATCCCCTCGTGGGAACCACCAAGTCCGATGACGTGCCTGCTGAAGTGCGAATGGAAACCTACGAGGTTGTTCTTAACACCTATTATCCAAGAGAGCGTGTCCTCCTCGGGGTGTTCCCAGCCGCGATGCGCTATGCTGGTCCACGTGAAGCCATCATGCATGCCATCGCACGTCAAAATTATGGATGCACCCACTTTATCGTGGGTCGTGATCATGCTGGTGTCGGGAACTATTATGGGACGTATGACGCTCAAAAAATATTCGATGAACTAGAGCCCGGTGAACTGCTCATCCAACCCCTCAAGTTTGAACACGCCTTCTATTGCAAGATCTGCGAACAAATGGCTACCAAGAAAACTTGTCCTCACGGAACGCAGGCTCATATCTATCTTTCTGGAACAAGAGTACGCAAGCTCCTTACGGACGGGGAGATGTTACCACGTGAGTTCACGAGGCCCGAAGTGGCTATGATCCTCAGCAACGCCTACCAGCAAAAACGAGAGCACGTCCATCAACGAGGCGTGACCGTGTGGTTTACTGGACTTAGTGGTGCTGGCAAGACCACCATCTCCAAGGCTCTCGAACGCGAACTCAAGAAGCGTGGGTACAAGGTCGAACGCCTCGATGGGGATATCATCCGCCAAAACTTGACAAAAGGGCTCGGATTTAGCAAGGAAGATCGAGACGAGAACATTCGACGCATCGGCTTTGTAGCACAACTCCTCACGAGAAATGGCGTGATCGT
>JAJRXH010000156.1 GCA_024276395.1 archaeon | reverse complement strand
AAATCTATCTGTTGTGGATCTTTTAGATGCCTTAATGGATTTCAAGTACATCAGCATTTGGTCGTGTCTCACTCATCCTTAGCAAATTGTCACAAGTTTTAGGGATGATAATTGCTTGTTAGATAAGCAGTTCACCCGTGTTTTCAAAATCAATTATTACAGCGGATTTCTGAGCGTGTTTGCTTTCTTACTTGTAATATTTTTCCTTGATTCCTTGATACGATGGAAAAGAACTGGTAATCACTTCTCAGATAAAAGGATTTTTGAAGCTCATCTTCTGAATGGTATCATGATCAAGATCGTGATTGTTTCAAAAGTTGCCGGGGTAGCTCAGCCTGGTTAGAG
This sequence comes from archaeon, assembly GCA_024276395.1. Lineage (GTDB taxonomy): Archaea > Asgardarchaeota > Heimdallarchaeia > Hodarchaeales > S146-22 > JAJRXH01. Next base: position 27,020 of record JAJRXH010000156.1, on the reverse strand, counting down.
CGCAGGACTCATAATCCAGCAAGAGATTCTTGCTGCATCGTTGAAGGGGCTAGACTTGAGTCGTGTGAGGAGAAATCCTGAGGCCGCGGGATCGAAGCCCGCCCCCGGCACCATTTTTGACATTTTGCTGCATATTTGTTACATTCTCTTATCTTTTCCCTATCTTTTGGATTGTTCGGGAATTCAAATTGTCGTGAGCAGTGTTTTCTTTTTTGTGTTTTAATGGATGGATTTTTTAGTGAATTCATCATTTTTTTGTCATCATGCTGGTACATGGTGTCCTAAATGCAAATCAACACTTTTTGTGGGCATTTTATAAACATTGCATGTTTCACGTAAAACTGACTGTCATCTTGCCATCATTAGAGATTTTTCACGGGATTGATGTTCTTTGGTTCTGATGTCTTTTAGTCTTTAACAAGTTTCTTTTGAGTGGATTAATGAGCTTGTTACTTGCCGAGGAAAAAGGCTGGTATTGCGGAAATTTGTTTCAGAAAGGTATATAAATGACGCATTAAGCGTGATTATATGATTCAACTTGGCTTATCTGTCAGTTATATTGCAAAGAGACACATTTACGTGGGATTCCAAGGAAAGTCATCGATGATATAGATTTTACTTGCTGGTATTCAAGTGATATCGGTGAATTCAATTGGCACTTCTAGCTTGTTTAATTCAGTTAACTATTCCTCAGCATCGATGAGATAGTGACGTCAATGAGGTCGATAGTTGCTGAAAGATCGAATGTGGATTGGGAGATACTTTAATACATGGAACTAAAAGCCTGAATGATTAAAATATCGTTCTGATCGCGAGAAGTTTCTTGCAATTATATCTGGCTGGTAGTCTTACTTAGTGATTTGATATCATCATCGTTGATTTGCCACTACATCATTCTGATTGAAATGAATCAGAGGGATATCCATTAGATTGCTTTTCATTCCTTGGTAGATGAAAAGAGGGTGTTGATCGTGAGTAGGAAACATGAAAGCTTGATTAGAAGTAAAAAACTTCGGTATTTTTTCTTGGTGGTTTCATTTTTCTTGATGGTTGGTATGATGTTTGGACAGGTCGCGAGTGGTCTTTCGTTAATGCTGAGCAATGATGATATGGGTTCATCAACTTCAGAGGTTACTGCGATTGATACAGAAAGAGGGTTTACTCTAACAAGAACAACATCCAACGGAAAAATAGTCACGATAAGTGCAGTTAACTATACCGTGTTAAATCAAACGATAATTCAAAATGATGCTGATTTTCAGAATCTAGCAACTAAATATGGATGGCCAGGTAATGGCACGGCGACTAATCCATACATCATTGAAAATTTTGAGATAATAGGTAACTCTTTTTATCCAGATCAGACAGGACTTCTTACCATTAATAATACTAGGTCCTACTTCATCGTTCGGAACTGCGTTCTCAGAGACTTTCAGAACTACCGGGTTTCTGGAATTCTCATTCAGAACGCGTCTAATGGCCAACTTTATAACTGTGAAATCTATAACATTAATGGTACCTATGGCGTTGGAGTTCGAATTGTGAATTCATCATTCATTGACATCCAGAATCTGAACGCGCACGATAACAATGAGGCTGGGATTGACATCCAAAGTTATAGCCATTTCATTAATGTTGAAAACTCGTCATTCTATCGTAATAGCATTGGAATCCAAGTCGGCGGATATAGCCGTGACATTACGATCAATGCTAACAATGTTTTTGATAATTTTCCCAATGGGTATGGTGGATTTGGTCTTGGTCTCTATACAGTTACAACAATCACGGTAAGTAACAACACTATTTGGAATAACGCCGAATCTGGGATCTTCATGGATAACGTGAATTCCAGTGTTCTGGTGAATAACGAAATCTATCTTAACTCGCTTTCCACTATCAGTAGTGGAGCGGCTGGTGTCGAATTCCGTTATTCATACGGAGACACTTTGCGGGATAATTATATTTATAATAACTCAGGCGGTGGAGTATCCATACTGAGCAGCTCTTATACATCAATTATTAGCAACGTGATTCATTCTAATAATGCATCCGGGATACTCATCTCCAGAGGAAATAATTATGCGTATAATCCTCCCTCAACTTGGAATGTAATCAGTGATAATGTCATTTCAGCTCATCCTAGTTTTGGCCTTGAGATCTATGAGTCTCTTAATGGCACCATCACGAGAAATAATTTCGTTCAGAATGCAATAGGTCAGCAATCACAGTATTACGACGACACATATCCCTATGATCCAACCACGAACATCACTTACAATTATTGGGACGACTGGACGACTCCAGATGCCGATTTGGATGGCATTGTTGATGTGCCTTATACTGGTATGGATTATGCCGGATTAAATCCAAACCTTCAAGATCCATATCCGGTTACGACTCCATATAACATTTCCATTTTGGACCATTTCCTTCTACCTCCTCATGTCATTCATCCAGATCCAGGAATGACAGTGAATGGTACGATCTTCATAGAATGGAGACCAAGCTTTGACTCATGGTATCATGCTATCTACTACGACGTGTATATTTCTTCAGACGGTGGTTATTCGTGGTCCTTGGTGGCTTCCAACTTAACGGAGCACAGTTATCTGATTGATACTACTGCATTTGCTAACGGGTACAGCTATCAAGTACAGGTTGTTGCACACGGCGTTGGTGGGTTGCGATCCGTGGGTTATTCTGGAATCTTTGGCATTGACAATACTGGAAGTCATTCACTCACTGTTCCCGTGATTTCATACCCATCTGTAGGAGATGTGGTGAGTGGTGTCGTGGATATTCAGTGGAATGTTAGCATTGATTCTTTGGGGCATTCAGTTCAGTATAGATTGTTCTATTCCGATGATTGGGGAATGAATTGGTACCTTCTTGGTGATAACCTTACGAGTACGACCTTTTCATGGGATACCACGACCGTTCCAGATGGATCACTTTACATGTTGATGCTGGAAGCTTATGACAATCAAGGATTATCGGTAACATACATGATGCCCGGTACCTTTACTGTCGATAACTCGGGAATTCAGCAGCACGATTTAAGCGCACCAGCCTTTTTATTCCCGATTGGCGGTGAAATATTGAATGGTACCGTGGTAGTTTCATGGAATGCAAGCTTTGATTCCCTAGGTCATCAAGTATATTATGACTTATATTATTCAGCAGATAATGGTGTCATTTGGGAGTTCCTTGCTGGTGGTCTGATTGATACGACCTTTTCATGGGATACCACGATGGTGTCTGATGGTGATACCTATCTATTGATGGTGATAGCATCCGATGGTTACGGCTTGAATGCCAGTGCAATAACGCCGTCATCCTTTAGCATCCGTAACAACCAAGTTCCTCCAGGTCCTTCTACTCATACATTGTCCGATCCTGTCATCCTCTATCCACAAGGAGGAGACGTTCTCAGTGGTGTCGTTACTGTTCAATGGACTTCTAGTAATGACTCGCTTGGTCATGTTGTATATTATTCCTTGTATTATTCTGATGATTCTGGACAAACTTGGGTTCCATTGATTCTGAATACCACAAGTTTGACTTTTACGTGGGACACTACAACAGTTCCTGATGGTAATTCATATGTTCTCCGGATATTTGCGACTGATTACCAAGGGTTACAAGCAGAATCTTTTTCAGATCTCTTTGCAATTGATAATTCAGTTACCCCCCCGCCCACGTCAACAACCTCTGCAGATAATGCGACGACATCAGCAGCTGCAAATGACACTACCACTTCTGGAAATACCACGATTCCTAGTGCTCCATCACTCGTGACACCATCCTTTTCAGCATCGGTGTTTGTTGTATCAGTGTTGAGCCTTGTGCTGTTGGTGAACATTGCTAGAAAACGAAGATACTAAAAACATGATAAAACGTGGAAAAAACGGGAAGATCTTGTTAGTGGTTCGTGCTGCAATCAAAAAAAAGAATCAAAACACGAATTTTTGATTCTTTTTCTTTTTTATTTTTAAAGAAGTGTTTTAATTCCTTGTTTTGTGGGAATCGTTGGATCTCTTTATTTAACTGTTGCTTTCTGGTCATTTTTTACTTCTTCATTGTTCTTATCGACAGAAAAAGCCGTTTATGATGTAGATTTGTGTATGAGATGTAACAGTAATTTTTCTGACTTCTTTGTCCATGACATCTCCCAGGATGGCGATTGGCTCGTGTAACATTCCAGTTTCAAAGTCAGCTCGGCAAGCATATAAGAAATCTTGAAAGGAAGTGATAGTTTGACTTTCAATTTGCCACACGAAGAGATCACCATCGATTTCGAATTCATCTTCTTCAGAGAGAATTGATGTGGGTGGATGTGCTTGTTGTTTGGATGATTCTTCGAGTCTTTCATTTTGTCCTTCTGATTGAATGGCTGGTGGCAAGGATTTGGTATTATCATCTTTAGAAGCGACATGATCATTATTAGAGAGTTCATTCAAACTTCGAGATACTTCATTTACCTTTTGAGATTGATTTGGGCCAAAATCATCTATTGAAGGGAATTTCGAATTCACTAATTCTGGGATTCTTTTTCCTTCCTTGCTGTTCACGAATTCTAGAAATCGGAAATATTCTGCCACGAAATTGTTTTTAATGCTTTCAACTGTATTGTATCTAACCCCAATGAATCGTGTCAGTAATTCTAGACTGCTAACATCATTTTCTGGTATTAGGAGTAAATAACCAAGATCTTTCTCATCATCATTTCTTTCTCGTTTCATTTCGAGGGTGATTCCGAATTTTTCGAAGAACTGAATGATCAAGGAAATGATGTTTTCTGATATCGCTTGTAATTTATCGTCATTAAAACGGATTAATAATCTTGGAGTGGTAAGTTTTTCATTGCCGGATGGTAAGATGTCGATCCAGGGTGATTTTCCAGTGCTACCTATCAATCCACCAAGAAATTCTCTCATTACTGTTAAGGGTGCTTGTGATATCCATCCTAGGGGTTCATTTCTTGATAAGGGTGTTTTGTTAGGTTTGATTAATAGATTGAAAATTTCCAAAACCGTTGAATCTAGCATGATGAAATTAATGCCATCTTTTCTGCTGCTTCTCGCTCTAATTCCTATTTTTTGTAGATCTTTTTGAATGTCCATCCAGTCTTTTTCATCATGGAATGTTAGGATGATGTCTTCATTGAATCGAACTCGAGTGATGATGTAGCCGAGTAATCTTGCCCAGACTGGAAGTAACTCGTGTTCTAATGTTAAAGGTAAATTTTTCTTGAATGTTAGGGTGAATTGGCTGAAGGTATTCTTTCTCATGAGAGGAATGAAGTCTTCGATGGAGATGAGAGTAGGTATTCGTGATTTTTTCAAGAACTTTATTGGTCTACGGAAGCTATTAGAATTTTTCCACTTATCATGAAATGGATGTTCTTCCAAGGGATCGATCGTCGGATATACAGCGATTCTATCTCCTTTTTGTAAGAATCCAGCAGGATGCCAACGCCTCCCGAACGTGTAAAAGAGATGATCATCCGTGACTTTGATGCTTCGTCCAGTAATTGTGGCAATATAGATGACTCTCTTGTCCTTAGCGTGTGCATCCTCCCGACGGCAAGATTTTACTCGGCACGGAAAATAATATCCTCTAGAGACATCAAAGCTTGTCACATTCACGCTGGCCAATCGCTGCTCGAGTTCATGGATGGTTATCCTAGTGATCTTATCGTCCAAGAGTATCTTAGCATCTGGAGTAACGCAAGTTCGTGTAAGGATGTCTTCTCCATCTTGTCTCTTACGTGGGAACCGCACTCAGTGTCATCCTCCATGAACGGAACGATTCTTCATCACCTAACATTTCTTGGTCATCCAATTTAATAGTTTCCATGGCACTTGATCGGAAAGTTCAAAATGGCGATTGAACTTGGGTGATCTTGTAATAAATAAAAGGATGGAGTATGACTTTAGGTGAGGTAGTGATGTGCCGATTGCTGAGCATGGTAGGAAAACTTGATGAATCTGTCAAGAGAACGTGGATAGATGCGTGGAGAAGATCTTCAAGTTTTGATCCATTATTATATGAAATCAGACCTGAGTTGGACCGCGCTGATTGTCGTCATGCTGATGGCTGGGGAATGGTCGCAATCTCCGTAGATTCTACCATTAGAGACATGACGTCTTTTAGGTCGAGTAATTCCGTGGATTCATTCGATTTAAGTTCCCTGATGAATCAGAATGCTTTACGATCCAATGATGAACTTGCAAGAGAACGATATGAACTGTTGCTGTTTCATTCTCGAAGGGCCTCACCGAATACACCGAAAACATTCTTTCAGACTCATCCCTTTCAGATGGTCGTTCCTTATCAATCCTTACTAATGTACTTGGCGCATAATGGGACTGTTGATAAGACCGTCATTAACAAGTTGTTACCAGAGTCGGCACGTCTTTCGCCAGAAAGATTGTCAAAATACTCGGATACCGAGATGTTATCCTGGCTAATTCAGGTGAATGCGTCTTTAGCAACTGAGCAAAGGAATGGTGGACTGTTTTGGAGGGATTTTTTTCGCATCATAATTGAATCACATCAGGAAGTATCGGCTTCTTATGTTCTGCAAATCCATCTTCTTGAATGCCAACCGTCGGAATTAAGATTGATCGTTCTATCAGCCATGTCGGAAGATAATCTTTTCAAGAAAAAATATTATCAACAATATCAGGTAAGCTCAGCCCATTTTCAAGTTTATTGTTCCTCCACGGTGATGCAATGCATCTACGAGAGTTCTTCAGAGGCAAAAGAAATTGCAGCTATTCCCTTGGATAATAACGTGTTGGTTGAGTGGTCATCTTCCCATCAAGACTCAAAAATTCTTACCATGGAGAATTTTTAAATGTGTAAACTTCTTGTAATTCGACGTGGTTCGTGAAATGATTTTTCTTTTTTTGTTTTTCATGGTTTAGTCATAATTTGTCATCTTTTTCTATATTTATTAGTTGTAGGCATACTTAAATCGACTCTGTTAGGCAAAATCTTTATAAAATCACTTCTTCTAGAATTGTACCGTAAAAAGAGGTGAAACTGGTGATGCCACGCGAATCTAATAAGGAACAGATTCTACAGTGTGACATTCCACTTCCACAATATCATCGGACTCTAGATGAATTACTGAGAGTTAACGCAGCAGAATTTGGAAATAGGGTTGCTTATCAAGAACCGGATAAAAATGGAAATTATGTTCCTTTGACTTGGACTCAACTTTACAAGGATTTATCTTCGATTCAACGGGTATTAATTGAAAATGGGCTTAAAAAAGGTGATCGAGTTGTCATCATTTCTCGAAATCGTCGTGAGATGTTGGAACTAGAGTTAGCAGTGATGTCGGCGGGCTGCATTTCAGTACCCATTTTCGTGGGATATTCTCCACAGAAAACAACAGAATTGACAGATTTTGTTGAACCTCGTTTTGTAGCAGTTTCAGATCAAAACATGTATGATAAAATTAAGAATCCAGATAAGTATGCAGCGATTATCCATTTTGATGAACTGACATCTACGTATGGAGATAATTTATTACATTTCTCTGAGTTATTAGGGGCAGGTACGGGTGGATTGGTTAACGTGGAGATTAGTCCCAATGACGTGATGTTAATGATGTATACCTCTGGAACGATGGGACGACCCAAGTGCGTTCAGCTAACTCACTGGAATGTCTTATCACAACAAGCAGCATTGAAAGTCCTTTGGAATCTTTCAGAAAAAGATAGGATGTTGTGTTATTTACCATGGCATCACAGTTTCGGGGGAATTTTTGAAAAGTTTAATGCTCTTGCCAATGGTGCGGTATTATCCTTGGAAGATGGATATGGTAAAGATATTGAGCGTTTGATCGAAAACTGGAAGAAAGTACTTCCTACTATCTTCTTTAGTGTCCCCAAAATTTATCAACAACTAACAGCGCGAGCAAGACAAGATAAAGAAATTGAAGAAGCCGTATTTCATGATGAATTGAAGTTTGTTTTTACAGCAGCGGCTCCGCTACCCAAGAATGTATCGGATTTGTTCATTGAGCGTGGAATTGATGTCGTGGAGGGATGGGGATTAACAGAAACAGCTCCTTGTTGTACTCTTACAGATCCTAAGCTTGAGCGTGTTCCCGGAATTGTTGGTAAGCCAATTCCTGGGGTTGAGATTAAGATTGATAGTGATGGTGAGATTCTTGTCAAGGGGCCGAACGTGATGGTTGGTTACTATAAAAATCCAGAAGCTAATCAAAAGGTATTTACGGAAGATGGATGGTTTAGAACCGGTGACGTTGGTGAGATAACTCCCACTGGGATTCGCTTGATCTCAAGAAAGGATCGGATATTCAAGCTTTCAAACGCAGAAAAAGTTTATGCCGCAGAACTGGAAAATCTCATGGCCAGCAAGTGTGCTTATTTGTCTTATGCTTTCGTGACGGGGCAAGGGAGAGATTATCCAGTTGCCCTTCTTTTTCCGAATAAAACAATGTTAGAGCGTCTTCCCGATGCTTCAAAAGTTGCGCCTGGATGTAGGATGCCTTGTTCACTAGAGGATTTCTCCAAGTGTCTCCCACGATGCTTAACAGAATTAAACAAGTCCATTGCGGAGAAATATCAACGAATTCAGAAAGTGATGCTCATTGATCATGAACTGAGCATTGAAAATGAGGAACTTACTCCGTCGTTGAAGTTATCACCAGGAGTCGTGGCTAAAGTATTCAAAGGTTACATTGAAAGTCTTTATGATCCAGCGGATGTAGTTCCTCCTACTAAAGAAGAAGTATACATCATCAAGCTCGAAACATGAATCATGGTCTATCTCTCATTGAATGTTATTGATCAGTAGTCGTGGAAAAAGACCGTGAATCGAGTCTTGCTAGATGGACACGGTTTCGAAATTTGATTTTTGTTATTGAGAAGTTTTTGTGATTCTATATGATGAAAATATCGACCGAAGGAGTTTGAATGGATGCCAAGATTGAAGGTTCAAGATGACTTGAAAGACTTGATGAAAAAATATTATCAGTCTCTTTCTTCTCCGATTGCATGGTGCACTAGTGCTGGTCCCGCTGAAATATTAAGAGGACTAGGATTTGACGTGTATTTTCCAGAAAATCATGGGGCATTGCTCGGTGCGAGTCGCACTGCTCAGAAATACATTCCTCTAGCTCAAAGGGTTGGTTATGGTAAGGAGATTTGCTCGTACTTGACTTCCGACATTGGTGCCTATCTTGCTGGTGAGACGCCGCTTTCTCGTGCCTATGGACTTACATCCGTGCCAAAACCCGATCTGATCGTTTTTAATACGAATCAATGTCGTGAAGTATCTGAATGGTTTAATTTTTACGGAAGAACCCTTGGTGTAGATGTGGTTGGGATTTATCCACCAAGACACCTTGAGGAGATCCGTTCAGTAGATATAACTCAAGTGATAGAGCAATTTCATCATCTCATTGAAGTTGGGGAACGAATCGTTGGAAAATCAATGGACGAGGATCATTTCCGGGAGGTCGTGAAACTTTCTGGAGAAGGCTCCATATTATGGAAAAAAATATTAGAAACAGCACGACATGTACCGTCACCCTTAACATTTTTTGATGGAACCATTTTAATGGCTCCAATCGTGGTGATGCGTGGAACTCAGGAATGCGTGGATTATTATCGGTTAGTTCTTGATGAACTAGAAGAAAGAATGCGGCAAGGTATTGGCGCTGTCGAAAATGAAGATGTCCGAATATATTGGGATGGAATGCCCATATGGGGTCGTTTACGGTTTTTATCAGAAATTTTTGCAGAGAATAATGCCTGTATCGTGGCTTCGACATACTGTAACAGTTGGATATTTGATGATTTGGATCCAATGGATCCAATGAGATCATTAGCTCTTGCTTACACGAGAATATTCATTAATCGCGGTGAAAATTATAAATTATCCTATTTCAAGGAAATGATAAAGAAGTACAAGGTAGATGGAATGATTTTCCATGATTCCAAGACTTGTTTCAATAACACGAACAGCCGATTTGGTCTTCCTGCTCGTGTCGAAGAAGAGTTGGGCATTCCCACGCTTGTCATTGAAGGCGATCTGAATGATCTTCGCTTCTTTTCAGATGCTCAAACTCGCACGAAGGTGGAAACTTTCATCGATCAGCTGAAGGGATATTGATGAGAGTCATCAGCCTGGGGTTGTTCTGAATCATGGTTGGCTTTCTGTCAGTGAATGAAGTAAAGATATCTCCTAGGAAGTTGACCTGACAGTTTCCAGTCATTGATAATAAGAATCAGTGAAAAGATCAATGAGATAAAAGAGAAACATTTCATGGAAAGTCTGATGAAATGGAGAACGAACAGGCGGAAAGAAAGTAAAAATTAAATTTTGTTGAGGTGTTGCTCTTGAAAATAGGTATCATTGGAATGGGTCCAGTTGGATCTACTTTAGCAGTTCATTTCGTGTTAGCTGGACAAGAAGTACATGTTTGTGACATAATAGAGGAAAAAATCGATCTTATCAAGCAAGAAGGAGTCTCCTTGACGCATACCATTGAGAAAAAAGCCATGGTGACTGGAGCTTACACATCGATTGATGAATTGATGTCTAAGGAGCTTGATTTACTCGTTTTTTCAGTAAAGACACCTTATCTGAAGCAAGTCATTGAGAATGCAGCAATGCTTGGTGGTGAGATGCCAGCAATGGCAGCACAAAATGGAATAGACAATGAGCTCATGGTTGCTGAGAAATTTGGTAGAGAAAATACTTTTCGAATGGTCATTAATTATGCCGGCAACATGCTTAATCATAACACGGTGAACGTGACTTTTTTTAACCCTCCTAATTACATTGGAGCATTACATCCAGAAGGTGAGCCATTAGCAAGGTCGATAGCTGAAATGTTGTCATCTGTGGAGTTAAATACTGCTTTCACGGATGATATCCGGAAATATACGTGGGAAAAATCAATCTTGAATGCTACACTTTCCTCTTTATGTGCTGTTACTCAAACAACGATGAAAGATGTCATGGATTTTTTGCCAATCTATCCGGTAATTGAGGGAATCATTGATGAAGGGATGAAAGTGGCTGCAGCAGAAGGAATCCAATTTAAGCAAGGATTCAAGGAATTTTGCATTAATTACTTGAAACGTGGCGGTAAACACTTTCCTTCGATGGCCGTCGACATTCAAAACAAATGTCCCACGGAAATTAATCAATTAAATGGAAAGATTGTAGAATATGGACAAAAGCATGGAATTCCAACTCCATATAACCTGACAATGACTAGACTCATTCAACTGGTTGAAAAGGTAAATTCTGAACAAAAGTAGGGATGGCATCCATGAAGCATTTCTTGGGAATTGATCTTGGATCTTCTTATACGAAGTTTGCAGTGGTTGATGATCGTGGTGAATTACTGTTCAAGAGGGTCATTCGCACGTTAACTAGGAAGAAGGATGAGTTTGAACAGACAATATCCTATATTCACGATAACTATGAAATAGCATCTAGTTGTGCGACTGGATATGGTAGAAGAGCCATCCAGAGTGACATCAAGAAGACTGAAATCATTTGTGCTTCAGTGGGTCTCTCTCATCAATATCCATTCGTGAAAACCATCTTGGATATTGGTGGTGAGGATATCAAGGTCATTGAAAGTGGGTCTAATGGCGAAGTTATCAAGTTTTACATGAATGATAAGTGTGCTGCTGGTACTGGAACATTCATCACGGAAATTGCTGAAAAAGCTGAACTTGATCTTGAAGAAATGAATGAATTAGCAAAGAAGGCTCAGAAGGTTAGAACTTTAAATAGTTTTTGTACAGTTTTTGCTAAATCAGAGATCATTTCTTGGAAATTCAACGGTGTAAACGAAGAAGAGATAGCCCTGGGAATTTATCTATCGATTGTGAATAGAGTCAAGCGAATTCACCTTAGCGTGGACAATCCAATAATTTTTTGTGGTGGTGTCGTTGCATATCATCCATACTTGGCAACCCTTTTAGAAAAGGAGCTGAACTGCGAGGTATTAATACCTCCTCATCCACAGTATGTTGTTGCCATTGGTGCAGCCATATCAGCACTTAAGTATCATCGTAAAAAATCACGTTCAACCTCAACACTTTAGGTGGTCTAACTTGAGTGAAAAAGAAGAAAATCCTGGTATAGCCATTGTTTATGATAAAAATGTCTATGTTGTCGATGGAGCAAGAACTCCTTTCGGGAAATTCTGTGGAACTTTAAGTAAAATAACTCCTACAGACTTAGGGATCATTGCAGGACGAGAAGCCCTAAGGAGAAGTAATATATCCCCTAAGGATGTTGATCAGGTTATTTTTGCAAACGTAACCCAGTCAAGTTTTGATGCCATCTATCTTCCTCGTCACGTTGGTCTTTATTGTGGAGTGCCGCGGGCGGCGCCAGCCTCTTTAGTCCAGAGGATATGTGGATCGGGAATTGAAACGGTAATTTTGGCGACCGAACAAGTCATCTTGAACAAAGCTGAGGTGATTCTCACGGGTGGCGCAGAAAACATGTCATTAAATCCAACGGTCTGTTATGGAAATAGATTAGGTTATGAATTAGGACAAGTCAATTTCATTGATTTGCTCTGGGAATCTCTTTTGGATCCAGCTTCGGGATGCACGATGGGCATGACTGCCGAGAATCTAGCTTCTGATTTTCACATCACGCGCGAAGAGGTGGACGAATATGCCCTTCGTTCTCATTCCCTCGCCTTGAGCAGAACTAGGGATGGCACGTTATTAGAAGAGATGTTGCCGGTAAGTTCATCAATCATTGAACAAGATGGGCTGCAACCTAGAAAAGTCTGGACAACTCCGAAAGATAGAACATTATCACGTGATGAACACGTAAGAGAGACTAACATGGAAGCTCTCTCCAAGCTTCGGCCAGCTTTTAGGAAAGATGGTGTTCAAACAGCTGGAAACTCTTCGGGAATTGTTGATGGTGCAGCAGCAAATGTGATTGCCTCCGAATCATACGTTACTCGAAATGCTCTTCGTCCCTTGGCTAGGGTTGTTGCAAGTGCCATTGCTGGTGTCGAACCATCAAGAATGGGTCTTGGCCCTGTAGCAGCAATAACAGCAATACTGAAAGAAACAGGTCTTTCATTGGATGATATTGATTTATTTGAGATTAATGAAGCATTTGGTGCTCAGTATCTTGCTGTTGAGAAAAGTCTTGGCCTAGATCGAGAGAAAGTTAATGTGAATGGTGGTGCCATTGCTATTGGTCATCCTCTCGCAGCCACCGGAGCTAGACTCCTTCTGACATTAGCGTTAGAATTGAGAAGAAGGAAAAAAAGATTTGGAATTGCTTCAGCCTGCATTGGCGGTGGACAAGGCAATGCAATTCTCATCGAAAACTATGAGAAAACAGAGAATTAATGGATGATAGGATTTCATGTCAAAATGTCGTGGCGATTTAGAGATAAGGTGAGATGATGATGGGTCAGAGTAATCACTTAACGGTTGGAATTATTGGCGCCGGGACAATGGGTTCGGCAATAGCACAAAAGTTTGCCCAACAGGAGTTTGACGTGATCTTAGTAGATATCAGTGATGAATTTCTTGAAAAGGGAATTAATTCCATAAAAGCCACCTTAAATGAAGGTATATCTAGAAAAATATTTACTTCATCGCAAGTTGAGAAGATATTATCAAGGATTAAACCGACCACTGATTATTCGTTACTAGCTCCTTGTAATTTGGTTATTGAGGCGGTATTCGAAGATTTCGATGTTAAGAGAAATGTTTTCCAAGAAATATCCCGCATTGTTTCTGATGAATGCCTCATTGCTACGAACACATCTTCATTTTCTGTTACTGAATTAGCTCATTCGGTGAGTTGTCCAGATCGATTCCTGGGAATGCACTTTTTTTACCATGCCGCTAAGAATAGATTGATTGAAATCATTCCTGGAGAAAAAACATCCAAAAAAACAATAAAGCGTGCATTGAGTATCATCCGACGGCTTGACAAGGACCCAATAATATGTAAGGATTCAAATGGCTTCGTGGTGAATCGATTTTTCGTTCCTTGGTTGAATGAAGCTGTGAGAATGAATGAGGAAGGGATTGCCTCGAAAAAAGCAATAGATAACATTTATTGCCAGTTATTCGGCGTATCAATGGGACCTTTTGCGTTGATGAATGCCACTGGTGTTCTCATTGCCTATCATTCTCAAGAGACCCTATTCAGAGCCTTTGGTCCCCTCTATGAGCCATCGAGATTGCTAAAAAAGCAAGCCGAATTGGGACAATCTTGGTCAATTGATTCTGAGGAGAAAATCTCAGACAACTTGGAAAAAGCAAGATCTGTCATCATGGAGAGAGTTTTGGGATTGATGTTTCTTATTTGGGGGCAACTGTTATCAGAAGGCGTGTGTAAGTTTGGTGATATTCATCGTGGTGCGAAGATAGGCTTAAGATGGAGAAAAACACCCTATCAATTGATTAAAGAGAGAACAAGAAAAGACGTGGTTCGATTAGCGCGAAAAATTGCTAATGATTGGAATTTAGAACTTCCATCACCTCTTGAATCGGATGAATGGGACAGCATTTGGAAGCCTGATTTTGTCTTGTCTAATAAAATAGGGAAAATCGGATATGTTATTATCAACAGGCCAGAAGATCTGAATGCGTTGAATCCAGTAGTTGTTTCTGACTTAAAAAGATCTTTTTTGCACTTGTTACAGGATAATGAAGTAGAGATCATCATCATTACCGGAACTGGAAAAGCCTTCATGGCTGGAGCAGATATTAAATTTTTCATTGAAAACATTGAGACTAATCAATTTGAACGCATTCATGAATTTACTCGGATTGGGCAGGAATTATTGAATCAGATTGATGCATCCAGCAAGCCAATCATCATGTACATGAATGGCTTGGCTCTAGGCGGTGGACTCGAATTAGCTCTCGCGGGTGATGTAATCGTAGCTAGTCCTAGGGCCATGATGGGATTTCCAGAGACGGGAATAGGTATTTATCCGGCATTAGGAGGAACGCAAAGAACTCCTGCTCGTGTCGGGAAGACTCTTGCTAAATACCTAATATATTCGGGAGCACGTATAACAGCCTCACAAGCTTTGGAAATTAGTCTAATTGATCAAGTGCTCACGTGGAGTGAGATTGATTCGTTGCTGGATGGTGATGTAGAGCTTATCGAGAAGATTCTCGAAGATGTGAAAAAAGGAAAGGGAAATGATGTATCAGTCCATTTAGGTGAACATTGGAAAGAAATCATTCAATTCCTTGAGCAACATGATGTTAATGAAATTTTAGAAATTGCCCGTAGTCCAGAACAGCTAGAGAAACTTTCGACGATACAGCAAAAGTTGTGCCGACAGATTGCTGTTAAAGCTCCGGTTGCTCTTAAATTAGCTGAAAAGTTGATTAATGAACAAAAGGGTGTTGAATCGGAATTAAAAGATCTCCAATTTATTTTTAAGACGAAAGACGCACTTGTCGGGTTAAAAAGCGTGGTTACTGGTTCATTACCTCAATTTAGTGGTGAGTGAAGAGAAATTTTTGGGAAAAAAGGATTTAAGTTTCATGGAAAAACTTTAGGTGGTGTCGATAAATGTTCAAGGCAAAAGATCCAGAAGAATATGAATTTAAAGAAATAATATATGAGAAAGTCGATCGAGTTGCAAAAGTTACCATCAACCGGCCACACGCCTACAATGCTTATACGACGCTCACTCTCCAAGAAATGACTCAAGCCTTCAAGGATGCAATGTGGGATGATTACATTGCTGTTGTCGTTCTTACCGGAGCAGGTGATAAAGCCTTTTGTACTGGTGGTGATGTCAAGGAATATGCGAGTAAATATGTGGCGCAACCACGAGATTACTGGAAGTACATGACGATTTTTCAAGAGGCTCATGATGTCTTTCGCAATCTTGGAAAACCAACGGTCGCTCGCCTGAATGGAGTTGTTGCTGGTGGAGGTAATGAGTGGAACATGGCGTGCGATCTTGCCATTGCTGCTGATCATGTTGAAATTTTGCAAGTGGGGACAAGAGTTGGATCTGTAGCGTGTGGCGGAGCTACCCAGTGGCTGCCCATCATGGTCGGTGATCGTCGTGCACGTGAAATTTTGTTCACGTGTGACCGGATTCCAGCACAAAAAGCATTGGAATGGGGTCTTGTTAATCAAGTCGTTCCCTACTCGGAGCTTGACGAGGCGGTCGATGTCTTGTGTGAAAAACTCATCAATAAATTTCCAGAATGTATGAGATATACGAAGCAACAAGTTAACTTCTGGAAGGATTTTGCTTGGTATCAGACTATAGGACATGCAAAAGATTGGCTGTCTCTTCATTTTGCTTGTTGGGAACCGTATGAAGGTATGACAGCATTCGTAGAGAAAAGACCTCCAAATTACTTGAAAGTTCGGGATAGTCCGCATTCTGAGACCTTGTGGGGTCCACCCTTACAAGAATGTCCCTCTTGTCACGTGAAAGGATTGCCGACAGAGTTCGAGTATTGTGGTAAGTGTGGTGCAAAACTCAAGAAGGAGTGAAAAGCTTAGAACTTTGGCTCTCCAAGTTACGAGAGCCAATATTTTCAATTTTTTAGGGATTTGGGCAAAAATGAAATGGAGATTAGCACGGTGAGCGTCTCATGAGAGTTTTCTTGAAATTTCTTCAACCTTTTTCCTCTAGATTTAAAGATGTTGAACTGTTTTTTTCTCCAGTTGAGGGAAAAATAACTTTTGAGACGTTCATTAATCGATTAAGACAGGAATATCCACAGATACATGGTGAATTGTGTTCTGAGGATGGCAAACTTCAAGATCACGTGTTGTGCGTTCTCAATGATGAGGTCATTCCTCTTGATGAGTTAGTAAGGAAGCAACTTGTTGATGGGGATGTCATTACTTTTGGATATGCTATTGGTGGTGGATGAAACATTGTTTTTCGTTCAGGAAAACATCTTACATCAGAAACGATTAGCAAGAGTTAACTTATCTGATCATTCCGTGAGTTATGAAAAGATTCCGGAGGATGTGCGAAGAAAATTTCTCGGGGGAAGAGGCCTTAACATAATCCTCCTTTACCAGATTCTAAGTGAAATTGATGAAATATCAGCTTTTCATCCGTCGACGCCTTTAATCTTTGGTACTGGAATTCTCACGGGCACGGGAGCTCCAAGTAGTTCTCGGATGAATATCACGACAATATCACCAGAATCTCGGGTTTTTTGTGATACGAACATGGGAGGTTTCTTTCCAGCTCATCTTCGTTTTGCTGGGATTGATACTCTGGTGATAACGGGAAGATCACCAGAACCGGTTTATCTTTACGTGGAAAATGGGAAGATAGAAATTCATTCAGCAGATTTCTTGTGGGGGAAGGGGACTGTTGAAACGCAACGCTTGCTCAAGGAAAAGCATGGAGAATATGTTGAGATAGCTTGCATAGGCCCCGCTGGTGAAAATAAGGTTCGTTTTGCATGTATCATCAATAATCGGAAGAATGCTGCTGGAAGAGGTGGCTCTGGCGCTGTAATGGGATTCAAGAATTTGAAAGCCATCGTGGCTGGTGATGGGAAAGGCATTCCCATATTCAGGCCGTTGGAATTTTTGGAATTGGTTCAAGAACTTAATAAGTATCTGGCGTCGTCAAAGATCATTAAAACCCTAGGAAAGTACGGTACACCTCTTCTTTATGATGTAAGTAACATGCTTGGTGCCATTAGGACAAAAAATAGCCAATTGAATGCTTTTTCAGATGATCTCCGAGCAGAGAAATTTCATGAATTCGTCGAGAGAATGGTATCTTGCTATGGCTGCGTGGTCCATTGTCGTCATCGCAACACGGTCTCTGAAAAAGACGTGGTAAGTGGTGAAGGACCTGAATATTCCACTCTTGGATTCCTTGGTGCTAATATTGGAATTAGTAATCCCCGAGAAGTTATCATTCTGAATAATATGGTCAATGATTTGGGACTAGATGCGTCCAGCACTGGAAGTGTTTTAGCTTGGATGTTTGAATTATACGAAAGAGGAATGATTACTAAAGATCAAACAGGAATGGAACTCGGTTTTGGTAATTTTGAATTAACGAAAGAACTTCTTTATCAAATTAGCCATCGGATTGGATTTGGTGACGTGATTGCAGAAGGTAGACACGCTGCCGTGAAACTTGGAGTTTCTGAGGAGCTTCTCATTGCCGTGAAGGGCTTGCCTCAATCAGATCCACATGATGTAAGATATATCAAGAGTTTTGCCTTGGGCATTGCAACAGCCACTCGTGGTGCAGATCATCTTCGTTCTCGCCCAACACTTGATATTCTGTTGTCAATACCCTCTGATGTTATTGATCGAATTTATGGTGCAAAAATTGATCGTAATCCAACTAGTTATGAAACGAAAGAATACATGGTTTATTTTTCGGAGAATATCTACGCGGTAGAAGATTGTTTGGGGTTATGTCGTTTTGTTTGCCATGGATTTAATTCACCCCACCTGTTAAATTATACACATTTTGCAAAGCTACTCAAGCTTGCGACTGGACTGGAATATTCTGAAAGAGAATTAGAGAAAATTGGTTGCAACGTGATTGATTTAGAGCGATGGATCAATTATAAGTTCTTTAACATTGGATTTGAGTCAGATACCCTTCCAAAACGTTATTTTGATGATCCAATGCCGATTGCTGGAAAGCCTACCTCTGGACATCGAATTGATCGTGAACAATTCCAGAAAATGCTTCACAATTACTACAAGCTTAGAGGTTGGCTCAAAGATGATGGTTCTTTGGAATTGAAAAATCCGATAACTCAGGAGATCGTGAGGTATGAGAATAAAAGTTGACCTAGAACGTTGTACCGGGTGTCGATTGTGTATGTCTGTATGTGGTTTAATCCATAGTCCTAACGGCGAGGCAAATCCCTCACTAAGTGCCATTAGGGTTTATTTTGATCCCCATTCAAGGAAAGACATCGTGTTAGTCTGCTATCAATGTCAACGTGCGCCGTGCGTGGCGGTATGTGAAGTAAATGCTCTTTACCTTGAGAATGGAATTGTAAGATTTGACTCTTCGGCGTGTGTGGGATGCGAAAAATGCCTTGAAGCTTGTCCTTTTAATGTAATTTTCCCTTTTCCCACCGAAGAAAAGATTATCAAGTGTGATCTTTGTGTTAATCATCCCATTCGTTATTGTGAAACAATTTGTCCTGTTCAAGCCATTTCCGTCATCGGCTTGAAGAAAAAGGGATGATTTTCAAGAATTTGTGGTATAGTCGATGAATGAGAAACAAGAATGAATGAAGATGAATGAACGAGGTTGAACGAAATGGAACTTAAGACGTTGCGAATGGAAGATTTGAATGCGGTTATTGAGTTAGATAAGAAGATCACCGGGGAAGATCACGGTGAGTTCTTCGAGGAACATTTTCATTCTCTTCTTTCAAGAGCAGAGAATGAGCTCATGATAGGTGCATTTGATAAGAACCGGTTAATTGGTTTTCTTTTGGCTAACGTTAGGCAGGTAGCTTTTGGTCAGCACATGAAGATAGCTTATCTCGAGATGATTGAGGTAGACCCTGAGTTCCAGAAAAGTGGCGTGGGTAGCGTTTTATTTCAGGAGTTCAAGAAAAGATTATCCAATATAGGAATAAGGCGAGTCATTACCATTGTTGATTGGAGAATGACGCACTTACTGAGCTTCTTTAGTGCCCATGGCTTTAAAAAAGGGAGCATGGTTCAGTTGGAGATGAACTTGGACGATTATCGTTCTTGATACTAATGCGTGGAGATGCTATGGGATGATTGGTATTGTTGGAGTAGGACATGGAAAATTTGGGAAAATGCCAGAAATTCCAGTTCAAGATCTTTGCATTCAACCGGTCTTAGAAGCATTAGATGATGCGCATCTCCAACTAGAAGACATTGATGTAGTCGTGATAGGCACTTCTCCAGAATATCACGTTCAACGTTCAATTGGTGGGATCGTTGCTGAACATCTTGGTTTGAACCCAAAACCCGTATTCTTAACAGAAGCGGCATGTGCATCTGGGAGTGCTGCGTTGTATCTAGCGTGTTCTTTACTTAATTCGGACATTGCTGAGACGGCGTGCGTCATTGGTGTTCAAAAGATGTCGGAATTATCTACGGCAGAGATTCTTGGACTTATGGGACGAGTAGGGGATGTTCAATGGGAGTCTATTTTTGGGACAACCTTTCCTGGATACTACGCATTGCTTGCACGAAGACATTTTGCTGAGTTTGGAACCACGAGCGAACACCTTGCAATGATATCCGTGAAAAATCATCAATATGGTGCTGAGAATCCAAAAGCGTTATTCAAGGGAAAGAAAGACGTGACAATTGAAAAAGTATTATCGTCAAAAATGGTAGCAAATCCTCTCAAGGTATATGACTGTTGTGCCAATGCTGATGGGGCAGCTGCTCTAATCTTGCAAAAGGAAGAGAAAATAAGTTCGGATGTTGAACAACCAATTTGGTTAATTGGAATGGGCATGGCGAGCGCTCCAATGTCTGTTTTGACTAGAGACAGTTTGACAGAGATAGTTAGTACCAGGCTTGCTGCGAGGCAGGCATATGAGATGGCTAACATCCGCCCTAAGGACATTGACTTGGCCGAAGTTCATGATTGCTTTACCATAGCTGAATTGATTGCTTATGAGGATCTAGGATTTTGTGAAAAAGGAAAAGGAAAAGATTTTGTTGAAAATGAGGAAAATACTTATTATGGAACGATTCCAGTCAATTTAGATGGTGGCCTAAAGGCTAAAGGCCATCCTGTTGGAGCGACTGGAATTAGTATGGTTTATTCAGTGGTAAAACAATTACGGGGAGAAGCACCAGCCTTTCAAGTTCAAGATTGTAAGATGGCCCTTACCCACAATATTGGAGGGATAGGGCAGTATTGTTACGTGAACATCTTGGGTAATGAACGTCCTTCTATCAAATGATTGTCGTGTTAAGATCAAATTACTCAACATTGATGAATGAGAGTAACCTTTGGAGAAGGAGAAAAATATGGCGCAGCTAGGTAAAAAATACTATATTGGATCGATTTATCAAGAAAAATTTCTTGAAAGCCTTGCTAGAGGTAAAATTGCATGTGTGCGTTGCAAGGGATGTCAATTAGCCTATTTTCCACCACGTCAGATTTGTCCTCATTGTAAAACGGTGAATGAAGAATTGTCGTGGTTGGAATTAGACGGCCAAGGCTCTGTATATTCTTTTACTACTATCAATTATCCTCCAATTGGGTTTGAAGATGAGGCGCCCTATACTCTTGTCATCGTGGAGCTAGAAGAGGGCCCTAAAGTTTTGTGTCGTGCAACAATGCCGCTTGAAATAGAAGATAAGGTGAAAGTGACAGCTCATCGTGATGATGACGTGTTTTATCTTCAATGTTATAAACTCTCAGAATGATGCGTGGTGATAATGAGATGCTGCTAAAAGACAAGGTTGCGCTAGTTACTGGAGCTGGAAGGGGAATTGGTTATCACATTGCCATTGAAATGCTTAAAGAAGGAGCTAAGGTTGTCGTGGTTGATCTTGCCACTGATCAATGGAATTCGGATACCATGGAAGGGACCTTTCAAAAGGACAAAGATTTTTTTGTTTATCAACTTGACATTACAGATTCAGAGTCAGTTCGTTCATTGGTAAGGGATGTTTTTGATGAACTTGGTCGGATTGACATTTTGGTAAATAATGCCGGCATCAATCGTGATTCACTATTCGTGAAAATGACGGAAAAGGACTGGGATGATGTGCTGAACGTAAACTTGCGTGCTCCGTTCATTTTGACACAAGCGACTTGCCAAGAGATGATTAAGGCCAATATCGAAGGTAGGGTCATTAACATTGTTTCTACTGCTGGAAAACACGGAAATTTTGGTCAAGCTAATTATTCAGCGGCAAAAGCCGGACTTCTTGCATTTACCAAAAGCGTTGCGCGGGAGATGGCACGATATGGTATTAGGGTCAATGCTGTGATGCCTGGCCTGATTGACACGCCAATGGCACGTTCGTTAAGAGCAGATATTCTCGAGAAGAAAATTAACGAAATTCCACTTAAGAGAGTGGGACATCCCAAGGAGGTAGCACGAGCGGTGATATTCTTGTCTTCTGATGATGCCTCCTACATTACAGGTGCTTGTCTTCAAGTAGATGGTGGTTTGAGGATGTGATGAAGGGTGGAAAGAGCGTTGTTGGCACTAGGAGAATTCGAATGTTCATTATTTCATTCTATCATTTCCTTTCTATCTTGAGATGTAAGAATCCTTAATTTCGTGTGATTAGGAAAAATCGCTTGATGTTGGAAAAGTGGCGGAAATGATTTATGATGGAACTTTATTTGGAGAAAAATGATAAAGAAATATGATAATTAATGATTATGGTGGATTAAAGTCGTTTCATTTCAACAAAAAGCATTTATACGAATGTGAAGTAAAGAATGATAGTAAGAAGGTGGAAGCATTCTCATAACATTTGCGAGGTAGAACCATGGCAACGGTATCTGTTCAAGTAAAGTCGTCTGATAAGGATGAAATTTTTCCAATATCAAAGATAGAAACCATGGAAGAGTTGCTAGTGTTAGCGAGGAAATGGATCGAAGATC
Organism: archaeon; assembly: GCA_024276395.1. Taxonomy (GTDB): domain Archaea; phylum Asgardarchaeota; class Heimdallarchaeia; order Hodarchaeales; family S146-22; genus JAJRXH01. Next base: position 4,402 of record JAJRXH010000156.1, on the reverse strand, counting down.
CGACATTCAAGCATCTCAGAGAATTGAAAAAGAGAACTGAGATGCACCTGATAGGTACGTTTCCAGTCTATGTTCCCAAGGAACTTATCAGTGCGTTTGGAATGTACCCAGTTTCCATTCAAGGTGGCGGAGAGTTTCTCGAATTGACCACGGCTGAAGCTTATTTGGGATCATTCATCTGTTCGATTTCGAAGAGTACTTTAGAGTTAGGGCTACGGGGGGATTTAAATGATTTCTCGGGATTCATCTCTCCTTATATCTGCGATGTAGCACGTAATCTAGCTGGTGTCTTTGAAAGGAATTTTCAATGGATGAAATGTCACATGCTTCACTATCCTCAGAACGTCCTTTCAAAAGGTGCTGTAAAATATCTCATGGCCGAATACTCTCGGTTAATTAAAAAATTCGAGGAAATTACCAAGCAACAATTCAAGCCAAAGTTATTAAGGGAACAGATCATCATCACTAACAAAGTTCTGGAAAAAATCGATGTTATTATGGACCAACGAATCAAAAATCCGGGCTGCATCAGGATAGATGAGTGGTATCTGGTTCTCCGTCTCGGAAGTCAGCTTCCAAATGAGATGTTTCTTGAAGTCTTGAAAAAGGTTGAAAAATTCGTGAAACAAAGTAAAAAGCGAAAGAAGGATTACATTCCAGCAATGGTAATGGGACCTTTTTGTGAGCAGCCGACATTAGAAGTAATCCAGCTTATCGAAGAAGTTGGATTTTATGTTGTTGATTTTGACTTCCAAATTGGCCAACGTTTTATTCGAGAACCCATCGCTGAAGATGGGGATCCCTTAGAAGCATTAGCTCGCGCCTACGTGAATTATGCAATGCACCTGCCCACTCGTCACAATCCCGAGGGAAGAAGAAAAGAAATCTTGAAACGGCTGGAACGATGTGGAGCAAAAGCCGTGATTTTCTTGACCGCAAAATTCTGCGAACCAGCACTTGAGGATTATGTTTTATACAAGGAAGCATTAGAAAAAGAGGCTAAAGGAATCCCTCATGTTCACATTGAGTTCGAAGAAAGGTCCTCTAATTTTGAAGCTGTGAGATTGCAGTTAGAAACGTTATTCGAGTCATTATTATTTGAGGAATGAAAAGAAAGACGATAAAAGGAGTTGTATGTAAATGATAGAAGATAAACGGTCAATAGAGCCAGAAAATGCGACTAAACTTCCTCACATCGAACTCCCAGATGAAATCAAACTAGGAATGGGTCGCGAGACACAGCGACTTTTGAACAAGCACTATTATGAATACCTCAAGGAACTAAAAAAGACAAAGGAAAAGCCCGTTGCCTATATGTTTGTAGGAGGAAATTTAGTTGAACTAATGCGTACCATGGGATTTGAAGTGGTATATCCAGAAATTACCTCCTTGACAGTTGCCATTCGTCATGCATCATTAGACCCTATTTTAAGGGCAGAAGAACTGGGTTATGGTTTAGATGTATGCGGATATGTCAAAACTGATATTGGAGTTTCTGTCGTCGGTGAGGGGAAGACATCATTCACGAACATCCCAAAACCCGATCTTTTAGTGTGTAATTTCTCGGGTTGTTATGTTTACATCAAGTGGTGGGAAGCTTTAGCGGAATTTTATGGTTGTCCCTTGTTCGTGTTTGATGTACCCTATATGAGAGATGGAATGAATACCGTTTACAAGGAAGATATCGAGTATATGACGACCCAACTTGAGGAACTTATTGGATTGTCCGAAAAAATAAGTGGTGTAAGTTATGACGTGAACGTTCTGAAAAAATACCTTACACATGCTCGAGAGGCGGAACAAGGATGGTATGATGTTTTGCATATGGGAAAATATGAGCCAAGTCCATTTGATGCCTATTTCGAGGCCGTTAATTGGATGTTTCCCATTAATGTTTTGAGAGGACTTCCACAGGCCGCGACATTTTATCAGATTGTTAAGGCTGAATTGGACTTGCGAATCGAGAAAAATGCTTATCCACTAAAAGAAGAGAAGTTTCGGACAGTCGTTGAGGGAGTACCTCCTTATCCTCATTATCGTGGGTTTTGGGACTTGTTTAAGTCATGGAGTGCTGTTTCGGTGGCAGCAACTTACCCAAAAGTAGGTGGTGTTTTCGATTTAGGGATCTTTCATGATCCTAATGCTCCATTGGAGAGCATTGCTCGTTATGCCTTATATGCGTATTGTAACCTTAGTTTTCCATTGAGAAATCAGCTCATTGCTAGTTACTTGAAAGATTATAACGCGGATTGCTTGATAATACACGGGATCAAGAGTTGTAGGTCTTTTACGGCGGGTCAAGGAGATTTGAGAGATTACGTGATTAACGAACTAGGTTATCCAGCTCTGTACATCGAATCTGATCATCAAGATCCGCGATACTATGCAGAAGCACAGATTAAAAACAGGGTAGATGCATTCTTTGAGTCTTTAGAGCACAGAAAAATGATTAAGACTGTTAAAACTGTGAGTTAATGAGAATAATGAGTGCATCAATATGAAATGATGGATAAGTGTGTCATCTCTTGAGAGATGATCGGAATGACAACAAAAGATGGTGAGAGGATGAAGATGGGTTATGCAGTAGCCGGAGTAGATATAGGATCAACCACTGCAAAAAGCGTGGTAATAAATGAAAAAGGCGAAATTCTTGGCAAATCCTTGGCTCCAGTTGGCGTGAAAATCGTTCAAGATGCCGAGAAATCATTTGAAGCTGCGGTGGCAAGCGCTGGACTAAGTAAGGATGATGTTGAATTCATTGCTGGAACTGGCTATGGAAGGTTCAAGATTTATTTTGGGCAAGCAGTAATTACAGAGATAAGTTGTCATGCAAAAGGAGCTCATTTTTTGTTTCCTAAGACTAGAACAGTTTTAGATATTGGTGGACAGGATACGAAGGCGATTAGAGTAAGTGAACGAGGCGAGGTGATTGATTTTGCAATGAATGACAAGTGTTCAGCTGGCACGGGAAGATTTCTTGATATATGTGCTGAGGCGCTGGGCTATCATGTCAGTGAAATCGGCGAAGCTTCATTGAAAGCAACTTATCCAGTAAAAATAAGCTCTACTTGTACAGTTTTTGCAGAAAGCGAGGTCATCAGTCAAGTATCTCGAGGAAAAAGCCCTGAGAATATTTTGGCTGGACTTCATAGATCAATTGCTTATCGAAGCATTTCGTTGCTCCGTCGTGTCGGTATTGTTCCAGAATTGACTTTTACTGGTGGTGTCTCTCGGAATGTCGGTCTCGTGAATACCCTCGAAGAACTTTTGGGGATGAAAGTTAACGTTAGCCCGCTCTCTCAGTATTTAGGTGCGCTTGGTGCGGCACTTTTTGCCTTGGAACGAGTGATGGGTGCTGAAGGAAGTGAAGAAGAAAAAGAGGAAGTGGTGACTGTATGATTACGTGTGGTATAGATATTGGTGCTGGATCAGTAAAGACCGTTCTGTTAGAAGATGGAGAAAAGATCATTGCTCAGGGAATGAGAAAAACTCAAGGAAAACCATTGGAATCGACAAAGGAATTGTTTCAATCCCTGTTGAAAGAACTTGGATTGAAAAGATCTGATATTTCTTACTTGACAACGACAGGCTTTGGAAGATACTTATTTCCAGATCGTGATCTTCAGTTAAGTGACATTACTACTAGCGCAAGCGGTGCCAAGTTTTTATTTCCGAAAACGTCTACCGTGGTGGATATTGGAACCCAAAGTACTCGTGCAATAAGCATTGACGAAAATGGGAAGGTTAAGAAATTTAAATTCACTGAAAAGTGTGCAGCTGGTGCTGGGCGATTTGTTGAACGATGCTCCAAATACTTGCAAATTCCACTTGAAGAACTAGGAACAGTCGCAATGGAAGCAAAAGAGCCATTGACGATTTCCAGCGTGTGTGCAGTCTTGGCTGAGACAGAAATCATCAACTACATTACTTTAGAGAAGGAAATAAGTGATATCGTGATGGGAGTTTTCTTGTCGATAGCCACTCGTGCTACAACCTTACTTCGTCGCGTGGGCCTTAAACCAGAGCTCACCTTGACAGGCGGATTGGTATATAACCCTGGAATGATAGAAGCCTTAAGAATGAAGACAGGATTGGAACTTAATGTCTCACCGATGGGACATTATGCTAGTGCAATTGGATCAGCGATGCTTGGTTTTAAACGCTTGAAGATGCTTGAAGCCAGAAAAATGGCTTGAGATAAAGTGTTCGGATTTTGGTATTCTGATCGTGAGGTGATAGCTTTGGGCGATGATGAAAAGATTTTGGTAGAAAAAAATGAGGACATTGGTCGCATCGTGTTTAACAGTCCACCATTGAACATTCTCACGATTCCAATGATGGAAAAAATTAATGCAGCGCTTGATGAGTTTAGCAAGGATTCCACTCTAAGAATATTGATTTT
>JAJRXH010000155.1 GCA_024276395.1 archaeon | reverse complement strand
TCTGTTTTCACAGCTGGTAGGAGTCCTCCTAGGATGACTACCGGATGTTGGGAGAATTGCTGAATGATGTCATCAAGCGTTCTTGGCAAGACAGGTGCCGTAAATGCTCTCAAATACAAGTTGAGAAGCCTAGCATTGATCCATGTGGCCATTATTCCAATGGAATCTTTTTCTCCTTCCGTGAGGTTTGGTGGTAGTGCTTGAATGTACTGTCGTGCTACTGACCCGCCACCAGTTACGAGGACGAATTTTCGTTGATGCTCGGTCACGTGCTTGCTAATGAGTCGTGTAAATTGCTTGATAAACTCAACATCAATGGTTCCGGGATTAATGACGGAACCACCCACGGATATGGTTATTGTTTCCATGCGACTTCCCTCAAGATGAAAAATAATTGAGATGAGTTGTTGACTTGCCTTACGAGCTTACATGTAAAATGCTGGTGATGGTTCCGTGTCCTTCTTGAGTTCTTCGAGTTTATTTCGTATTTCTTCTTCTATTTTCTGTGCATTTTCCAGCAGCTGGTCGGTGTTAATTTCTAGGCCAAGTAATTTATTAATGAATTCGATGGCATGGATGGCTCCTTCGGGATCTGGTCTCATTCGTTCCGCATAAGCAAGCACTGCCAAAGCTGGATGATTCTTGAGTTCTAATAATCCCATCAGTATGGCAAGTGGTCCGACAACTAGGAAGCCGTCATCTAATTTTTCCTTGTCAATTTCTTCCTTGATTTCATCGGATACTGCAAGTTCCAAGTATTTTTTCGTGGATATATATCGGCAAGCATTCTCTGATGTTCGTAAATTCTTATCTACACCTCCAATGAGGATGACTTGCTCGAAATTTTGCTCTAGAATCCAATTGGCAAGTTTTTCGGAGAAGGCGACTTCTTGTTGTGGATGTGGTTGTTGATGCGGAACGAAAAACATGATATCTTTCCAGAGATAAAATTCGAAAGGATAATGCATTTGTCCCTTGTCTACTAGCAGCATTGGACGTGCTGCTGATGTTGACAGAATTCCAATTCGTTCTGCTTTTAGAACTTGCACGCAGTGATCGAGAAAAATGTAACCGACCTCTCCTATTCCATGAAAGCCACTCATGAAGATTTTGGCTTGTTTTAATTTTTCAGGATGTTGCCAGTGTATTTCAAATTCCACATTAGGTCACCGTAACTCAATTATTTCATCATTTTTTCAATGATCATTTTAGTCATTCTTCATAAAAACCTTTTTCTCTCACTCTATACCTTCCTCTTTTTTTCAGATCATTAAATTGAGTCATCACGGGATTGAAATCTTTTGAATTTAGGGAAAATTCCTTCTTGTAGGTAGTGAGAAAACTCTCGAAAAGCGGGGTGACATTCCAACGAGAGACAGCTTGCATTGTTTTAAGGAAAGTAAATAAGTCCGTTGCAAATTTTTCTGGGTCATTGGTAATGGATGCCAGGCCAAAATCAATCAAGTAAACTTGTCGTTCTTTGTAGTTCACTATCATATTATGTGGTGTGAGGTCACCATGAGCAATGCCTGCCACGTGTAGTCTCCCAACTTGTCTGCCCACCTCTTGAAGAAGTTTATGATGGATGGAGGTCCATATCTGTTCATTTTCATTCGTGAAATGTTGGGGTTGAGATAACAAGTTGGTTAAGTGAGTTCCTCTCACATATTTTAAAGTTAAGCCAGCATGTTTGGTTAGAATGGCTTTCACGGTGGGGACGTTCACCAAGCATTCGTGAGCGCGTTGGAGAATTCGAGCTTCTAATTTAGTTCTTTGGAATCTTAGATTAAAATCCAACGTTGGATGGCGATACTTTTTTGGGTATCTAATTTTAAGGACGACATTCTCACCTAAAAATTTACCTTGGTAGATAACCGCTTCAGCACCTTGATGAATCATCCTTTCGATGCGCAGGAATTCATTAACGTTTAACACGGTTCGGTATTCTCCTATAGTGGGATTCAAGCAATGCTCTTTTTCATCCATGGAATGGGTACCTCATCCACGCGCCATTTAGGTTTGACAGTGCTTTGAGATAGTTTTAGAAATCGTTGAACGTGATATTCCCGAAGGCCAGCCATGGCAATCATCACTCCGTTGTCTCCGGCTAGTTTTTTGGGAACTGGATGAAATGTTCGTTGGTGTTCCCTTGCAACCTCATTAATCATCTCGGTAAGTCTTTGGTTGGCGGCGACTCCACCAGTAAGCATTACTTCCGATTTTGAAGGAGTGCAAGCAATAGCTCTTTCAGTTACCTCAGCAAGCATGGCAAATGCTACTTCTTGAAAAGAGTAGGCAAGTTGACGATGATCAACTCCCTTTCTTAGCATTCTTTTGGCACTTGTCAGTAGGCCAGAGAAGGATAATGACATGCCTTTCACGATGTAAGGAAGGGGAAGTAATTTTTTGCTCTCCCATTCTAGGGCAAGTTGTTCAATTTTGGGGCCTCCTGGATGAGGTATTCCCATCTCCCTAGCAAGCATGTCCAAGGCATTTCCAATAGCAAGATCTAGTGTTTCTCCGTATATTCGATAAAAACCGAGGTTATAGGCGATGATTTGGGTATTTCCACCGCTGACATAGAGCGTGATGGGGTCTTTAGCACCAGTAATGATTTTTCCAAGTTCAACATGTGCAATGCAATGATTTACGCCAAGTAATGGCTTTCTTCCAGCAAGGATGGACAAAGTTCTCGCAGCAGTTGCCACGGTTCTTAGACAAGGTCCTAATCCAGGCCCTTGGGAAAAGGCAATGGCGTCGATTTCTTTTAGATCAACATTTGCAGAGTCAAGAGCCTTTCTGATGATGGTTGGGATATTTCTTGCCATGTGCTTGGCAGATTCTCTTGGATGAATTCCCCCTTCCTTGGGGATGTACATCGTCCTTTCATCAGCTAAAATATTATGACCTCTGATGATTCCAACTCCTAAAGTGTGTGCTGTGCCTTCAATTCCTAGAATGAGAGGTGTTTGAGTGTTGGCCATGCTTGAGGTAAAAACCATTAATTTGTCACCAAAAAGAATTAAACGGGATCAAAAGTGAAAGAAATAGAAGAATGATGCAGCCCTCTATTTCGCTGCTACAAATTCGGTATAACCACAGTCTCCACAAGATTTTCGATCTTGATGTACCGCAAAGAAATTACCACGACATCTGGGACATGTGGGATGCATGCGTTCTATTTTTCCAGAATCGTAATCTACTTTATAGAACTTGTACAATTTAACAGGAGGTTTGGGAGTAGTCCTCCTTGGTTTTTGAGATTTGGATTTACTTTCTCCACCGCCACCTGATTTTTTCTTTTTTGCCATGTTGCTTTAACCACCTGATCATTTAGTTAGTTCACGTCATCATTTATTTTATTTTTCGATTTATCACGGTGATGAATATCATGTTCTTCTTATATCGATCACTGAGAAAGAATTAAGTGTAATGGGGTTATCATCTCGGTGATTTTTCATTTTTTCTTTTTCTTTTTTGCCTTCTTCTCTGGTTTCTCGATAATTTGGTTCCTCACGAGAATGTAAGGTTTTTCAGTTTTCAGCATTGTTTCTTTATCGTCATAGATATGAGCTTCCACGTTTGATTCCGATACTCCGAAAGGTGTGATGATTTTAAGGATGACAGTTCTATCTAGATCTGCGTTTAATCGAGCTGCTAATTGTCTTCTCACGTCCATTCTGGTAGGTGTTGCTGATCTGAGGTGAGAGACTTTAGCTTTTACTTCTGTTCTTCCTAATAAGGGATTGTAATTTTTTTCAACGACTTCTATCTCCACGAGAGTAGCCTCCAAAATCATACATTTCTATTTTACCATCCAAGATCTTTTTTAGAAAGCATTTACGTTTGTGGTCACTCATGATGAAATTGAGAAAGTA
>JAJRXH010000012.1 GCA_024276395.1 archaeon | reverse complement strand
TCGTGATTAATGTATCAGTTAAAAAACCGTCTTTAGGATATCCGTTGATCAATTCACCAATGCTTGTAGGGGTTACTGGCGATTTACTAACTGAATTTAAGGCATTTAGTGTAGTTGTGGGAAACATTCGGGAGATAGAATCTCCTGAGGGTCTTAATGGATCACAACTGATTCAAAAAGGAGTATATAACGTGTTCATCACTGACGTGATGGCTTCAAATTATCGCCTAAATGCTGGTGATCGCTTGAACTCTACCATTAGCTGGAGAATAGGGAATGAAGTTCAGACATATATGAAGGAATTTTACGTGAGTGGAATATTAAGGGCTGATGACTTGCTCATTTCGTATTTTGATGAAAGATACGATAATTCGATATTTCTAGATTTAAGGTTTCTTCAAGCGTTGTTTCATGAACCATCAGAGATGGTAACGGAAACTTGGATAAGGATTAACCGTACTAGATTGTATGCTTTGTCCCCAAAACAAGCCTTGCTAGAAGTTGAAGTTCTTGGGAATCAATTGCGAGGAAGAACGCAAGCAGTTGCTCAGTTAACTTTTGAAGAACCCATTAAAATTGCCCTACAAGATTATCTTAGTTGGTTATTGAGCCGTCAAATCATTCTGAGCGTGTTTTCATTATTTCCGGTTGTTTTGTCGTCATATGTCATGATGACGAGTGCTGGGCTTTCCATTCGGGTAAGAGCACAAGAATTTTCTCGATGGGCTGCCAGAGGAATGACAAAACGCGGAATGATTAGCGTGATTTTGCTAGAATCCACGTTTTTAGCAATTCTGGGTATTGTAGTGGGATTATTTTTCTCTTCTTATTTGTCATTAGTTTTTCAAGCCGTGTTACCAGAGTTATTAGGTGGTGTGGTTCAAACTTCTGAATTACTTGATATATTCAAGTTTCTCTCTTTATCACCCCTTCTTCTAACTTCTTTGATCTTTTTCACGTTCATTCTTTCTATAATACCAACACTTCTTCCATTATCTAAAATTGAAAGTTTAACTGTCACGGAAGCGATGAAATTTTCCGAGTCGAGTGAACCAGCTCGCTCTGGATGGAAACAATTTTTCGGCTTCATTACTTATTTTGCAGCGGGCGGAGTAAGTCTAAGCATTGCGTTTTCATCAACGACAGTCATTGAATTTAGCTTACGGATGTTCTTTTTGGTTATTGGCGCATTTTTGGTCTATTTGTCCTTGTATAGGCTGTTTTCGTGGAAGTTTGATGCTTTTCTTCGGTTATCTTCCATGTATTTTCAGTTTTCTTTCAAAAGCTTGAGTGATTTTGCAAGAAGGTTTCTTTATAATAAGCGACATGATGCCATTCGAATAATGTTTTTTGTCGGATTAGCCGTGGGAATCATAGCTACGACCTTACTTCAGGCGAGTGTTGAACGTCAGTTCGTGATTGATCAAACTAAGTTTCAAGTAGGAACAGATTTCTACATAGAGACTAATCGTGCCATTAACTTAACTGCTCTTAGTGGAATCTCTTCCATTCCAGGTGTTCTTGCCTATACGCCAGATGTGAGAATGTTTTCTTTTTCAGGTGCGGGTGCATTTACATTGCATGCCTTGAATAGCTCGACCATCGACTTGG
>JAJRXH010000154.1 GCA_024276395.1 archaeon | reverse complement strand
CTTGAAAAATTTACTCTGGAGATAGGCAAATGAATCATCCAAAAACGAGACACGCTAAAGATCACCTTTCATACAGAAATTATGCGAGAGATGTTGTCCTCGGGGGCAATGACGCCTTGGTTTCCATTTTTGCACTCGTCATCGGTATTTTAGGAAGTGGATTTGGGTCGTTCCAGATTTTTTTAGCTGGTATTTCTGGAGCCATTGCGGGAGCAATTTCAATGGCTATAGGTGAATACATGAGTACTAAATCACAAGAACAGATTTATGATGCTGAAAAAAAACGTGAAAAAGAGCACATCGAACATTTTTTTGAAGATGAAAAAAAAGAATTACGAGAGATGTATGCACAAAAAGGATTCTCAGGTATTATCCTTGAAGAAATTGTTGAGACCATATCCAATAATCCTCGAGTAATGTTGAAGGTTATGCTTGAAGAAGAATTCGGAATTAAAGAAGAAGAACGACGAAATCCGTTCGTGGCCATGGCTGTCGTATTCATAGCCTTTCTGTTATCCTCCATGATTCCAGTACTACCATTTGCAATCATCGAGAACGTGGGAATTGCTGGAGGTGTGGCAACTACGCTCACGTTATCAGGTTTATTCATCGTAGGAGCTGTAAAATCAAAAATTGCAGAAGCTAACTGGATATTAGGTGGTATGGAAAATGTCGCACTAGGCACATTTGCTGGACTGTTTACTTTCATCGTTGGAAATATGCTCAGTCCTACATCATTCATCTAACTGTACCAAGACTATAACATCATCCTTTCCCTTGAGAAAAGCACTAACTTTAGGCATAGCAGCTACTAAAGTATTTTTAAATGCAACAATACTTCCAATGACATGAAGAAATTACGAAGGAGGCAAGAAAGCTGCCATCCGTCTTTCTACAAATAGCGAGACCCTTCATGTCAATAACTCCAGAGGTCGTAAAGCCTGAAAAAGAAGTCAGTTTTAATACAAAATTGATGTACACGTTCGTGGCACTCATCATCTACTTCATCATGGCATCTACACCACTCATTGGTGTAAATAAAACCAGTGCCGACCCCTTTTCATTTCTTAGAACCATTACAGCTTCCACGCAAGGAACTCTTGCTGAACTAGGAATTGGCCCTATAGTCACTGCTGGACTTATCTTGCAAATTCTCGTGGGTTCAAAAATTATCAACGTGGACATGTCCGACCCAGAAGAGCGTGCACTTTATACAGGAACACAAAAAGTATTATCAGTCGTGATGACCATTTTTGAAGCCGTTGCCTACATCATCGGCGGAGCCTATGGAAGAGATCTACAAATTGGTACAGAAATGCTTATCATTGGGCAATTGGTAGCCGCTGGAATTTTAATCATTCTCATTGATGAAATGATCCAGAAGGGATACGGATTAGGAAGTGGAATCTCTCTATTCATTGCAGCTGGTGTATCGACGACTATTGTCGCTGGTTTATTCAGCCTAGATGCAGCTACCCCAGATCAATACGCCCGTGGTGTATTTCCAGCTCTCTTTAACGCAATTGATAAAAAAGGCGTAATCAATGGGATTACTTATATGTTCTTCCGAGAACAATTCCCACAACATAGTCTCCTCAGTCTACTTGCAACCATCTTTATTTTCTTGGTGATCATCTATTTTGAATCTGTAAGAGTTGAAATACCATTATCAGTGGCACAAGCAAGAGGCTTACGTCAAAACTATCCACTAAAACTCTTATACGTTTCAAACATTCCAGTCATTCTAGTTTCAGCTGTATTCGCAGACCTCTACTTCATTGCCCAAATACTTGGAAATACGTTAGACCCTAATAGCGCAATTGTCCAGTTTATCGGTACTTTTGAAATAGATCAAACTGGACAACAACGCCCTACTGGAGGATTGGTCTACTTCCTGACAGCACCAAGGGGTTTCTTTGGAAGAGGCGCTGTATTTGATCCACAACAACCAATAGAGTCAATTGCACGAGCAATAATCTATGCCATTCTTGTGATAATCCTTTCGATTATATTTTCCCTAATGTGGGTCGAAACTGCTGGAATGTCGAGCAAGGACGTTGCCAAGCAACTCATCGACTCTGGAATGCAGATTCCAGGATGGAGAAGAAACCCAAAAATACTCGAACGATTGCTCGATAACTACATCCCTCCCGTAGCTTTTTTTGGCGGACTTTTCATCGGAGTACTAGCTGCCGGAGCAGATTTCCTGGGCGCCTTAGGAACTGGTACTGGAATACTGCTCACAGTATCAATAACTCGACAATATTTTGAATTGCTCGCCAAAGAAAGAGTTGCAGATATGCATCCTGCACTCAGAAG
>JAJRXH010000153.1 GCA_024276395.1 archaeon | reverse complement strand
CACGGATGACGCAATGTTGATGCTTGAAAGCCACGCATCACCGACGTGATGACGTGATCGACAACACAGAAGAGAAAAAAGAGAGAAAAGGAAGCCCCTCTTAATCAAGTAGAATGTCATGAACGCATCCTCTCAACTTTCTTCTAATCCGGCCTAAAAAGGCTCATAACCACAAACAATGACCAGGTAAAAAGATGCTTAATATGATCATTTCCAGTCTAAAAAGGATGAAAAAAAATAATAACGAGATAAATCATGATGACATTAAATCTCTCGATTGACGGAAGTTAAATGTCATCATTCTGAACTGCATCACCACGTGGATGGTAAGGTAGCATGAGCACATCAAAAAAAATCACACAACAAAAACCAATACCTCTCATCATCGTAAGAAAATTACTAGAAAAAAGACAAAAAAGGGCAATCGAAGGAGATTCCACGGATTTCTCCTATCAGCAAAACACCACGCTAGAATACGCGAGGAAAATGTCCAAAACCACGGTATACACGCCAGATTTCTGCCAAAGACTGATGGAAAAATTTCAAGTTGATGAAGAAAGAGCCATCCAAATCATTGACGTGAATCCAGAAACCACGACTGAACTCAAGCCCTTCTTCCCAGCAATCTCTGAAGAAAAACTTAAAGAATACCTAGAATTTTACTTGGAAGAACGAGCTAAAGCTGAACTAGAAATGGAAAAATGGCTTGAAGACGAATTTGGTGAAGAAGATGAAGAAATCATCTCTTACTGGTAACGAGAGTTTCCAAAAAGAAAAAATGAGATCCCCTAATGATGAACACGACTACTAGCTCACTCCCAATAACAAGATGATGAGAAGACGACAAGATGGAAAAATGCCTCAACATGCGCATGATACCCACTCATCGATGATATAAAGGTTACTCTTCTTGATCTTGCTCATTCGTTTCTACCTTTTTCCCATATAACTAACCATTTCATTCCTCGTCATTTAATTTCTGAAAATTCATCTTCTCTGATTCCAAAATTACAAGAAATGAACGATAAACCTAAAAAAACTAGGAAAATGCCAATTATTAATGATCAAGATACATAACTTACATAACTAATTGCAAACGAAATGAATGAAGGAATGAGGAACAAGAAGAAGAAACGAGTAATCATCAATCCATAACAACCTTCACAGATACTCATTTTCTCAAACTACTAGAAGTAGTTAAGAAAGAAAACGATACAATGTTATCAAAAGAAAATCCATCAAGGAAAACGGAAATTCATCGATGAAATTCAATGAAGAGAGAATTCTGGCGCGGAGGGCGGGATTTGAACCCGCGCGCTCGAAGAGCATCGGTTTAGCAGACCGACGCCATACCGGGCTAGGCGACCTCCGCCAAATCATCAAAAGCTTCCATGAGAATGACTTGCTCTCCATAATTAAAATATTTCCAAGAAAGAACCTCTTCGTGGAAATCACAATGAGAGTGCGATGGGCAGTTCGAGTTGCGTATTTAGGTTCAGAAAAGTATCATGGTTATCAAATTCAGCCTGGAAAGGCAACAATTGAGGGTTATCTTGAACAGGCGATAGATCGTGCGGAGATTCCAGCGACTTTTGGTAGGAGTGGGAGAATGTTTGGATCATCAGGTCGGACGGACCGCTTAGTTTCAGCGTTAAGGCAGACTATTGCGTTTGATCTTCCAGCGGATTTTGAGTTGAGCTTGATGCGTCTAAATGCGTTCTTACCCTTTCAGATACGTGTATGGGCAAAAAGTCGAGTATCTTCCAGCTTTCATCCACGCCATGATGCACGTAGTCGTGAGTATCATTACTTTTTTCCGTTGACTCCGGGGCTAAAGGATCGCTTGGATGTTGAGGCAATGAAAGAATGCTTGGCCTTGTTGAAAGGCACTCATGACTTTCAGAATTTCACGAAAACAGATCTTTCCCAGAGGAACACGAGGAGATCACTGGATGTTGCGGAGTTATCCGTGGGAGGGGAGTATCATCTCACGTTCAAGTTTAAATCACGCGGTTTTTTATGGCAGCAAGTTCGGCGAATGGTTAATCACGTCATCCAAGTTGGGCTTGGTCTTAGTTCCTTGGACGTGACGCGACAGCTTCTTACGACTCCAAAGACGGAAATCCGTTCCAACTTAATTCCTTCTCCAGCGCCTCCAGAAGGTCTTCTTCTCACAGATGTTGAATATGATGCGGAAATTCACTTTGAGGTGGATCAAACTTCCATTCGAGCGTTCGTCCACCGCATAAGAAGGCAATTAGAACGAGTGATGATGCGAGCGTTCACGTTACACGACATGCTTGAGACATTCACGAAAGAATCCCCATAATCGTGCGTCTTAGTTCAATGGCGAAGCGAGAATGGTTTCATCATCCACAAAGGAATTAAAATGAGTCTCATGATGTATCATGAAGCCTTGTTTTTGTCAAGAATGAAAGATAGAGAGGTTCATTCAATGTCAACCGTCTTAAAAAAAGGTTGGGAAGATCTAACAACCCGATATGAGTTTGCAAAGGAACACCTAAGTCGCGAGAAAATCCTATTGTACACGAGCTTGACCTTGGTATTTCTAATGGCACTAATCATTCGCTTGTTACCGATGCTGAAGCAAGAAATAATATTAAAAGCCAATGACCCGTTTTCACAGTTTCTCACGGCTCAGTTCATCGTGGATCATGGGTTATTTGAATTTTTCAAGTGGATCGACACGCAAAGTTGGTGGCCATGGGGCCGTGCCTGGGGTGCTTCCCAGAACATTGGAACGGCACTAAGTGCTGCCATTCCTTACATGGTTCTGAGAACGCTAGGATTTAATGTAACTCTGGAGTTAGTAGCCTTTGCAATGCCAGCCATCTTAGGGGCCCTGTCCGTGTTAGCAATCTATGGCTTGGGTAAGGAACTTGCAAACCGACGTGTAGGTTTATTGGCAGCTTTCTTCCTTAGCATCTCACCTGGACACATTCAGCGATCGGTGGCTGGTTTTTATGACAACGAGGCAATAGGCGTTTTATTGATGATTCTCACGTTTTATTTCTTCGTGAGGGCTCTCAAGAGAGATTCAACCATTCAAGCGATTCTCTCTGGAGTGAGCTTGGCGGCATTATTTGCCTCTTGTGGAGCCGCCTCATATACCATCGACCTTCTTGCCTTGTATGCCATTGCTTTGCTAATTTTCCGGAAATATTCAGAACGTCTATTCGTTACCTATAGCATCACCGTCTTGGTGAGCTTGATACTTAGCATCCTTCTTCCACGTTTAGGAACGGGACACTTGACTTCCACTTCCACGTTATTACCTCTGGGAATCATTTTTCTCCTAGCTTTAGCTTCACTCTATCAGAATTTCAGGCACAATCTATCACCGCAAGTGCGCAGGTACTTGGGCATTGGAAGCTTGACTGCTGGTGCAATCGCCGTGGTGATAACTCTTGCCTATGCTTTAATCACGGGAAGCCTCGGACCACTCCAGTCAAAATTCGTCACGACCATTCTTCCGTTCCTCCGTGATAACACTCCCATTCTCAAGTCGGTATCAGAGCATCAGATCGTGACTTGGGCCAGCATCTTTAGAAACCTTTATGTCCTTGTCATCTTAATTCCAGTGGGACTCTATTACGTCTATCAACGACCAACAGAAAAAAACCTCTTTCTAGGGTTATACCTTCTTTCAGCGTTGTACTTTGCAGGTTCCATGGTACGTCTCATTCTAATTTTAGCACCCGCAGCTTCCGTGTTTGGTGCATTTGCCCTGGATGAGACCTTGAAGCCGTTTTCACAAGCATTTCATGGCAAGTTAGCACTATCGAAACGCAAGAGACACATCTATAGCAAGATTAGCAATGAACGTGTTGCCTATGCCTTCATTTTCATTGGAATCATGCTAGCAACATACATCGTCATCACGATGGATCAAAATCGTGGTGCCGTGAGTTCACCTGCGTCCATCCTCACGATCACTTGGACCGGACAACGATACGAGGCCGGATATGAC
The DNA here is from genome assembly GCA_024276395.1 of archaeon. Lineage (GTDB taxonomy): Archaea > Asgardarchaeota > Heimdallarchaeia > Hodarchaeales > S146-22 > JAJRXH01. Next base: position 2,609 of record JAJRXH010000153.1, on the reverse strand, counting down.
TGGCAAGAGACTCTCTTGTGGATCGAAAATAATGCTGGACCAAGCTCAATTGGATTCTTCTGGTGGGACTATGGATATTACGTGAGAGCGCATACCAATATGACCATCTTAGTGGACAATGCGACTTGGAATGCTACTCAGATAGGGAATGTCGGTGCAGCCTTCATGTCCACTCCAGATGTTGCCCTTCGCATCTTGAAAAAACTCCACGCCACACACATCATCATCGTGGTTGGACAAGGACTTACTGCCCGTGGCTTAGATTCTGACCTCGGTAAAGTTCCTTGGATGGTACGAATTGCCGAACAAAACTCTGATCTTGCTGACATCAACCAAACAGATTACCTTGAATATGATGAAACTGGTCAATTCGTACAAAAGTATGTCAACAAGTTCTACACGTCATTGTTCTGGGCATTATTAACAACAGATATCAGCGAAACCTTATGGACGAACATCGTTGGCTCTCCTGGAAATCAACAGACTGGATATGGGCCAGTAAAAGGTGCAGAAATTCGAGGATTTGCTCCCGAATACAAGGAATACGAAAAAGTCTATCAAGAGGCATTCTTTTCCACACATCAAATGATCAGAGTATTCAAGATAAACTATGATGCCGCACCCACTGTAAACATTCTCAGTCCCATCACCACTACACCATAAATTTTCCATCACGTGAACAAAGCAACCACTTAATGCCATTAGGATATGAACCACATCAACCAACAGAGGGACACCTTAAACACCTCAATTCCTCTTTTTCCTCTTACTTTCTTTCCTTTCTTAACAAGAATGTTAATGTTCAGCCTCTTTCTGATGTGAGCAAGCATTGAATGGGCAAGAAAAGATAAAAAAACAAATAATAACTCTTTTCATCAAGAATGGCTTTCTCATTTCACCACCACTGATGCGACGGCTCTTACAAGAAAAAAATCCCCTTGACATGGCCTCAAGCATCCTAGAAAAAATTAAAGCTAAATCAGCAAGTATTGCCATCGTCACACTTGAAGATGCATCCTTTGATGATTCATTCATCGTTCAAAATGAGCGAGTACAGTCTCAAGAGCATGGCATAAACGTAAAAGGAAAAGATGAAGATAAGATGACCTCTTCTACCTTGTCTTCCTTGTCAGATCAGCCAGCTTTTTCTCACGAACCAACCGAGGAAAAAAGAGTAATATGGAAATTCCGAACCTTTAATTGGATGGAATATGAAGAAAAAGAATTAAAGGCTTTTTTCGACTTATCATCGAGATTAGAAGCATTAAAAGAACATGAATTTATGGTAGTAAAAGAATACAGGCATCTCCTCTCAAGTCAAGCACATCTTTCTAATGAAACCATCGAGGTTGGCATCATCCTTGAAAAGCATCCTTTTGGTGAAGAAACCGAATTGTTGATGAGTTTTCCAACGAAAAAAGTCACGAAACGAATTAAAGCGAATAAATCACAACTAACACCATCAGACTGGGAATTGCTTGACGAACTTCCGATTAATTCCATCATTGGAACTCGCATCACTCATGAAAACCAAGAAACGGAAATCATCATAAACATCATCCGTCCTTTTGCGTCAAATTCCTCAAGCACCCCTCAAGATGCCACTGGAATCATAAACTTTAGAATAGGAAAACACATCAAGAACGGAGGATTATTGATAGTTGGAGGCATTAACCCTTGGAACGCATCGTTATACACGTTGAAACAGCTATTTAAATTTCTTAAAGGCGAAATCACTCTTCAAAGCGTGGACAACAAGCGAAATGACATAATCTCCATCGATGAGGTGGATTTAATCCTTTTACTAGCCTTTAACAGTACGACAAGCAAGAGAAAAAATCTAATGAAGGCCGAATTAATCTCGCGAAATGAACAACAAAAACGGATGAACATCTTGGTAGAAAAAATAGATTCACTAACTCCAAGTAGGATCCACATCATCTGGCAAGTTGTCGATTTGTTTTGGCCACCCAATGTAATTCCGGCACCACCGTTTACTCATCCCACGCTAAATCGGTTATCAAGACGAGTCAAATTCTTGTCCACTCCCGGAAAAATTGAACTGCTTCTAGATGAGACTTTCACCGAGAAAAAAAATGAGCCACGTGAAGAACAGGCTAAAAAGTCATGGCTAAGCCTTCTCTCTTATATGGAACCTTACCCAGAAACAACACCAAGACTAGCACGCTTGATGATCAAGTTACGGCATCTTCACGTGTTTTCTCCAAACTTGACTCATTTACCACCAAGAGATCACCGTCATTGCATTCTTGATCCCATGCCAGATCTTTTCATTCATAATCTTGGATCCAGATCATATCACGAAAAAGTCATGCAAACAACGATTATCTGTGCATCACGCCCAGAAATATTTTTTCACGTGGATCCTCAATCCAAAAAAATAACAAGATTCACGTTTTCTGACGTGAATGAAGAAAAATAAAAAAACATACTCTAAAGAGCGGAAGTTAGAAGTGAATCATTCTTTAAAGCATCCAAGACCAATTTTTCTGCCACGGCAAATTGTATTTCTTTTGTTCTTCCATAACGTCCCCGAGAAACGACTCTCGTGCAAATGATACCTAAAGTATCCAATTCATTAATCAAAT
>JAJRXH010000152.1 GCA_024276395.1 archaeon | reverse complement strand
TCAGGAAATAAATCTTGGTCGCATGTATTTTGTCTAAATTGTCGATCATTGCTTCATCATTGTTGGCATCTCTGAAATTCACGTGTTATGAAGTGCATTACGATTTGAATCGTGAAATTAGAGGCTGTGGTCGGGCTAGCAATGAAAAAGTAACGATCATCATTGAAAATTCGTGATTCGGGATAATTTGTACTTGTTCGGATCAGCAAGTTTGGTGAATGATGGATAACGGATATTTTTTGGAACTGTTTGGTAAAAATGTTTTTATTTATTTGTGGTAAGCATTCTCACGGTAGAGAAAGTATCTTTTCATCCGTTCACGAATTCAAAGAAGAGGAACTCGTTAAGAATTATCTTGGGTTCGCTGGAATCATCACGGTGACATTTTCTTCATGAAAGAAATGCGGTGTTAACAGTGGAGAATTGGGCAAGAATCATCATCGGGGATAGTCGGAGCATGGTGGAAGTGGAAGACGAAAGCGTGCATCTCATCGTTACCTCCCCTCCATGTTGGCACATTAAGGATTATGGAGTGGCCTCACAAATTGGTCATGGATAGAGCTTACACGGGTACCTGAAGGACTTGTACCGCGTGTGGAAAGAAAGCTTTCGAGTATTGAAGCCTGGAAGATGTCTCGTGATCAACATTGGTGATCAATTTACCCGTACAACTGAATATGGAAGATATAAGATCATTCCACTTCACGCAGAGATTATCGTTCAGTGTGAACAGATAGGTTTTGATTACATGGGAAATATCATTTGGCAAAAGAGGACCACGATGAATACAAGTGGCGGCGCGACCGTGATGGGATCCTATCCATATCCTCCTAATGGAATGGTGGAAATTGATCATGAATACATTCTCATCTTTAAGAAACTAGGTAAGTCTGAAAAGGTCGAGAAACGCGTGAAAGAAGCCTCGAAATTGATGAAAGATGAATGGAAAGAGTATTTCCGTGGGCACTGGAGATTTGGTGGTGCACGACAAGTTAGATATGAAGCAATGTTTCCAGAAGGACTGCCCTATCGAATCATTCGAATGTTTAGTTTTGTTGGTGAAACCATTCTTGATCCCTTTCTGGGAAGTGGTACGACTATCAAGGTGGCATTAGATAATTTTCGTAATGGAATTGGCTATGAAATAACTGAAGAATTCTTGGAATTAATTCGAAGAAAGATTGGAAAGAATCTCCTTCGTTATCGCCAACGTGTCGAAATCATAAGGAGAACTACAGAGATTACCCTGAAAAAGGTTTCAGAATATGTTCCAATGATGAAAGATGGTGCTTCCATTAAAGATAAGAAGAAAGATGCTAGATCAAGAGAACATCCACTTCATAAAGTTACGGAAATCTTAGAAAATGGGATTTTGAAGTTGAATTGTGGAAAAAGCATCAAGTTTCTGGGAGTTGAGATTATAGATCATGATGGTTTGAAGCAATATCTTGAGAGATATCTCTTGAAGAAAAAAATATTCTTGAAATTCGATCAGAAGCACGTTTCTCTTGAAGAACAGAAAAATGAAAAACACGTGATCGAAGCCTATGTTTACTTAAAAAATAAAATTTCGTCAATGCTGAAATCATCAGGCTTGGTTATGGTGTAGCTGTTTTGAATGGCGAATATGACATGAAGGCTAAGTTTCTTGGCTTGCATCATCGAAGAAAGAAGCAAGAATGAGAGTTCATATCTTCGTAAAAGTCATTCTCCACGTGAGTGAAGGAAATCTGAATTGTGTGGTATTTCAATTCGTTGGATGTAAATCGTGGAGTTGAGGGCTATTGGGCAAGTTCTTCCGTTATTGCTTGATAAATGCCTCGACAAAAGCAATCTTTCTGGATGTTTTCTTTACATGGCCGATGTGAGCCGCAAGTTACTTTCAATTCATTAGATGTTGGATCTTTTTGGAATTGGGCTGGCAACCCAAGACCGTTGATGATTTCTTCAGCAATTTCTTTTAGGTTTTCAGGATTGTTCAATAAATATTTTTGGAGAATTTCTCCCCTCGTGGTAAGTATCTTTCTAATCACTGCGCGTGCGATATCTTCTAATGGCCATTCCATCAGATGTTCTTCTCGGATGCCTAACATCCAAGCAACTTCACTGATGAGTCGTGCTTTCATTTCTAGTGGTTTCAAGAAAGCCGTGATTTCTTCACGAAAGGGATCGTAATCGGCAATGTTTGGGAGATGATCTAAGATGGCATGGGGGAACATCGTGAGGAATTTCTGTTCCATGGTTGGTAAAGCGTTTTCAAAGAGGAGAGGATTTACTTGAGCATCAAGAGAAATCACGAACAGAAGGCCTCTTGAGCGACGAAAGATGAAAGCAACTTTGCGCATGCGAATGAAATCGATGGTGTCTTGTTCAACCTGTTGAGCAAAATGAAACACGGCTGCTAAAAGACCTGAAGTAAGTGAGGGGTCTTTTTGGTCTTCACCGGAGAATCTATGATGAAATAGCAATAATCCACTGTCTTTGAGAATGAATACTTCTTTTAGTGCCAACTCGTGCAAGTTCCTCCTATTAAATAGGCATTTCCTCTGCAATTCATCCTAGGTAATGGGGAAGAGGTTGTAAAGCTGTTTTATACTCTTCTAAGATGAGATGAAGTCTTCTTCCTAGGATTTCGACCTGATCAATAGTATCTTCTAATAACTGGTCCAACATTTCTGCCTGGGCAAATTGTTGATAAGTTATGGTGGTGGTTGAATATAGTTGCTTGAGGAAGGATCGATGTTTTTTATCTGCTTGGTTTTCGAGATTTTGGATTTGCTTAACCAGTTCTTCAGATTTCCGTGATTGTATGTCAACCCACTTGATGAGAACATCTAGTTGTTTATGTAAGAGGATGGTCATTTCCATCAAGTGCTGAATTACCCATTCTGGGAGCATCACGAGATCTAATCGGTGTGCTACACGTTCGATCCGCTCAACCAATGCTTCAATGCTCTCTTTTGTCATTAGAAGATGAATTCGGTCAATGGATAAGAATGTGGCTCGGAGGAGGAGTTCTCTCATCACGGATGAGTAGTAATCATTTCGTTCGTCTAACGTCTTGAAGAGTTTCTCAAGTTGTGTTTCGTCGTCACGTGAAGAATCAAGGGAATTTTGAATGAGGATTACTTGTTGTTCTAGATTTGTAAGCACTACTTGAAAAAATTCTAATATTCGTTCTTCTTGAAGCAATTTTGAAGTGCGCTTTCTTTCTTCTATGAAGGAATGGGTATTCATATTGCAAGGACCTCCTCAATCGTGATGAGTCCATTATCACGTACGATGTTTTTTAGTATTGGAAGAATGCGGAGGATGGTCTGTGGTTGATCGACGATT
>JAJRXH010000151.1 GCA_024276395.1 archaeon | reverse complement strand
GAGATGAACTCTTCAATCTTTGAAAAAGAGATAGTTATAGAATTAAATATAAAAGAAGAGACATTTTTGGTGGTTATCCCACCAAATGATAGTTAGATCTTCCAAAGATACTCTCTGAACACATCGAAAATGGTAAAATAACTGGTAAGCTTGGTTTTTTTTGACGATTTGATTCAATCTGTTCTTGCGTCTAATTCTGCTTGTTCACGCGCTTTTTGTTTCATTAATCTGGTTGCGTATCCTACTACACGATTACGATAACGCTTGGATTGAAAGACTACTACTCTTTGGATGAACTGTTTGTTTTCCTCAAAATCAAGAGTGAGATATGGTTCAAATTCTTCTACAATTTTCCGTGCTAGTTTCTTGATGTATAATGGCCTCACTTTTCCCATTTTTCCTAACCCCATCTTTATTATCTTCTGTGTCCATTTTTGGCTAAACCTTTTTTAATTGATGACGTTAGTGAATGCGCAGATGGGATGGTAAAAGCGGATGGAGATGGTTATGAGAACAAAATCAAGTATCATTGCAGAAAAAATTCTTCCGCACTTAGATTCAGACTACATAAACGGTAAAAGATCTCCAGATGATTTCAAATTCCTATTAAAAAGGTTAGAATTGCAAAAAATTCTGACCTCGGATGATTACATGTACATCAAAAAGAATTTCAATCGCATCCTCATTGAACTCAGATTATTCCACTTTTTGCCAGAGATTTGGTCAGAAGACAATACAGAACGAGTGTTTAGACAAGTGACTGCAGTGTTAGCAAATCGAATGCTCCAAAAAAGACGGTTTAGAACAAAAAAACAAGTATCAGAACATCTCAAAGGTCTTGTTGATGAAGTGGTTACATCGCAGTTTGATGAAGACATTGGAAAGGAAAATTATGGAAGTTATTATCGACGAATCGTGAATCAACTGTTGGATGAAGCTAAAAGTGAGAAAGAAGATGCTGAAATATTAGCCTTGATCATTCAAGAACACAAGGAACGATTAATAGAATTGCCAAAAATGAATCACGCTCTCATTTACCAGCTAGATCGCTTGGCTCGAAAAATTCGTAGAGGTGAGATAGATATGGAGGAAGGAATTCAGCAGCTTGAAGAACTTCTAAGATCTTCTATTATTATGCGGTCCTGACAAAGAACTCATTTCCTAATGATACCATGTTCCGTGATGATTTTAGATAGATATTGTCCATTGACTAGTTCAAAATAAAAATTCATTACTTCCACGCGGGAATGGTTAATTTTTTCTATTGATTCCTTGTCTAAAACCTCAAAGGGTGGCTTTACTGACTCTTTGTGCTTTTTGACGTTATGTGGACACCTTTCATCACTTTTTTTGAAAGAGGTTCCTAAAACGATTACGGGGAGGTTTCTCTCTCGTGCAAGCATTGCTAGTGGTAGTGATCCGATTTTGTTCGTGATGCACCCATCTGAATACCATCTGTCCATTCCTAATAGTACGCAGTCAACTTTGGAAATTGCCAGCCCCATCGCTGCGTCAACCCAGTAGAAGAATCGAGCATTTTTTATCATGTTAGAAAGATTCATCAAAAGAATGCGTCCTTCCTTCATTGGACGTGATTCTAGGATGTGAATTTGGATTTCAGTTGTGGGTTCTTGTACGCCTCCCCAATGTAAAAGTGCATTTTCGACCAGTGAGCTATGCGAAAGCGTGAGAATGTTCCTTGTCTCCAATTCGTTAAGTGTTTTTGTTAAAAGCTCAGCAACCCTTTTTTTTGCTGTCAAGTAATCTCTTCTAATTCCCTGGACGTTTTTCCTGCTGGGATTGGATCTAAGAATTCTTATCACGTTCTTAAACTCTATCATTTCTTGATGTGATCCTTCAATTCTTTTTAAAGTTTCGATTATTATCTTCCTCTCATTTTTTCCATGATGATTGACTAATTCTTTTTCTAATGCTTCTAGAAACGAAAGGACAAGATAAGATGCTCCCTGGATGTTGTTTTTTATTATTTGTTCTAATTTAAGATGCAATTCTGGTGATATCACTTCCTCTCACCGATATTTTTCTCTCTTGACACAATTATTGAGATGACGTGCTTAAATGAGAAAGATTCTTTTGAGTATTCTTAATAATCGATGTTGTATCGCTAGTACAATTAAGAAATTCTTGATGAAAGAGGATGTTAGTCTTGTTACTTCCGAGATCCTCGTTTATGCCAATTTTCTTTGCTGTATTTAAATGCTTAAAATAAATCCAACTGTTTGGATTGTTGATGACATTTCGCATATTGCCTAATTGGAGGTCTAATAACATGGGATTATTTGGAACCAGCGCATCTTTATTAACAGATGTTGGGCTCTTCTTGGTGCAATTATCGGCTTTTCTTGCATTTATTGGCCATCGTTTCATCAAGAAGATGAGACATCCTTCTTGGCATCATTTTACGATGATTAGTTCTTATGCAATGCTATGGGGATTTCTAACTTTGTATGTCAGCAATTATCTTCTCAATGACGTGAGTTATTTTGGTGGACCATCGGAGATTGCCTTGCTTTATTATCCATTCTTGCTTTTGCACATAATCGGTGCCGCAACAATGGGATTGTTGACAACTTATTTTATCATTTCTGGAATAAAAAGGACAAAATATCCGGAAACCGGATGGAATAAATTTAATTTTGAACCAACTTATCAAAATCGTCATAAGACACTTGGGAAGTTGGTCTTTTGGCTATGGTATGCTACTGCCGTTTCTGGATTAATCGTATACATCATGCTTTATGTCATTTTTGAACCGAAGAAAACTATCATCTTAAGCTGAAGATAAGTCAAGGTCAACCAAATCTGTTATATAAGTCTTTT
>JAJRXH010000150.1 GCA_024276395.1 archaeon | reverse complement strand
TAGCAAGGCTGAACACGGTCATGAAGATGAAAAAGTTAGTTTTCGTGTGTTTCACTGGCATCGTCCTCGGTTTAGATTTTTTAACTTTCATGAGCCATCTTGTAAGATAATTCAAAAACATTATTTATGGTGAATGAAACGGAGAGAAAAGAAAATGAATGGAACCAAATTATCTGGGTCCGAATGAAGAATAACTTTGATACATCATATCTGCGGTTACATCCATTCTACAATTCGTCTTCTTCTTCGTCCAAGAAAAGTTCTCCTTCTTCCTCTTCTTCGAGTTCTTCGAGTTCTTCGAGTTCTTCTTCCTCTTCATCGATGGCAGCTGCAGCTCGTGCCTTCTTGACGCTCTTCTGGAATTCACTAACAAGCCCAGAGAGACTAGGTTCTACAACTTGCCTGAATGTCACGTGGACTCCAGCAGTTGGACTATTTCTCGTGATTTTCAAGACATCACCTGGCTTGGCGCCAAGTATTTGGACTGCTGGATCTGAAACTAAGATCTTGGGAAGTTGATGGATTTCAATGGAGTATCTTTCTCGTAGCATTTGCAAGTCTTCTTCGGTGGCGAATTCATGTTTCGGTACCATGAAGTGATCAAACAAGTTGAAGAAGGGGAAATTGTCAATGAGAGTCTCAATTCCTTTCATTTGAGCTTCTTTTCTCGTGTAGTGCGTGTACTTTGCTAAGGAAAGTAAAATACCATGGGTTTCTCCGTGTTCAGCACGAAACTCTTCAAGATGCTTTTCAAATTCTCGCAAATGCTTGATGCCCACGGTATCCTTGTCTAAGGGTAATCGTGCCAGAATCCATTTTTCTTCTCCCTCTGGTGTTACTTTCCTTCCGATCACGTCGATGTAGGCATCCTTTTCGTTGATCTCGACCTTTTTATATCCTCGTGCTTCGACGATGGCCTCTATACCAGATAACACGTGTTGTATCCTTTGCTTGGTGACAGTTCTCACGGTTGTCATTCCATATCACGCCCAATTTTCACGTATTCATCTTTTTTCACTTTTCATTCCGTTCGTGTCTATTAATGGGGTAATTTATTAGATCTTGAAGAGGATCAAGAGATATCACTTTCGGAAAATCTTTTCCATCTGGAAAATTAATCAAACATCGGCAAGAATTCTGTTTTTCCAAATTGTTCCTTGAGCTTAGCAATGAGCTCGTCATTTTTCTCTTTAGCAGTATTAATCATTGAGGTGATTTCTTCGAGGGTGAAGATGCCACTACCTCCCTTTTGGATTGCACAGACCATACCGTCTTCACGAATGGATACGGTGAATCTAGCGTCAGCAACGCGTTCTTCTTCCAAGGAAGGGTCATACACGATGTATTTTCCGATTTTTGCAAAAGTATGGCTGGTAGTTAGTTGGGTCAGTGGCATCTCGAAGGTTTCCTCTAGTGTTTCAATCTCCCCAGATTCTTCATTGATTATAGTCTTGGGAATTCGAGTCGAAATTAAGGCTGCCACGGCAGAAATGGAGACAGCATCAAATAAGTTTCCGTGGTCATCAAGGATGTAGGCATCAGCAAATGCGATCCAAACTTGTTCGCCTTCCTTGATACATAATTTTTTGGTATCAATCATCTTGCTTTCTCGGATTCCCCTATCAGCAACTCTAGAAAGTTCGATGGCATCTTCGCTGGGGGGACCAGATTCAAAGGTTGGTGATGCTAAAGGTGGCATCTCCACACTCAAGATGAAAACGCCTTCATCTGGCATGTCTGGATAAGGAGCACCTGCTTGTAGT
>JAJRXH010000149.1 GCA_024276395.1 archaeon | reverse complement strand
TGTTGCAGTCCTTGATGCAAGTTAGTAAACTCTGAGAACAAGTCAAAGGCAGTCAGTGGAACGTCTCCTCTAGCACTCCCTCCCCGTCTTGGAGGAGCTTTCGTTCCCAAGAAGTGGTATCATCTTCACCTTTAAAAAGTTTTTCTGACAAATATATCACATACACGTTTGTACCGTTGATCTTGAATAGCCTAGTGATGACATTTCAAAAGAGTTTTTGCCACGAGCATCATTCAATCATTCCCCTTTTTTAGAAAGACCTCTTAGAATGGCTTATTTCGCACGAATACCCTAAAAGAAAGTGAATGACTCCCGTAAAGTATGCGTGAAACTATTGAATGTTGATATCACCACCACTTGTTGACGAGTCACTGGAGAGTTATTTACTTCTCCTTGGAGTTTTTAAAGGAACGAGTGGGTTTTTAAAATCATCTTTTAAATGACGGGATAACTGAATAACTCTCGAGTCACTAATCGGAGATTAGGTAAGATCTCACCAAGAATTTTATCTTATCTGATAATTCTTTTCTTTTTTTGCTTGAAATTTTCCTCGATTTTTGTGTTAGAGAACATTCAAGCTCGGATGGGGGTAGTCTTGTAGATGATGGTCATCTCCAGAACTTTCACGCGGATGATTATTGCAAAAGATGATGGTTGTAGTATGGTTTCTCTCAAAATTTTGAACATTGCACCTTTTTTGTTATTTCTCAGTTGGTGACAGCCAAGATGATAGACGAGAGATTTTATCGTGACTTTTAAGAAAAAGGGATCTTTTTTAATTTGTCATGAAAACTTAGCTTTTTTACATTCACGTTTCAGAATTCATTCGTGGTAGTGAGTAAATAAATTGGAAGATGGTGCAAAAAGTGAAAAGAATGCAAGATAAAGATAATAATGAGGGGGAAGAAATGGAATTATCGAGTGAGCAAGCTCCTGATGATTTCTCTCCATCAGACACTAGACCGTCTCTTGATGCCAAGAAGACGGCGTCATTAGATAATCCTGGGCAGATGAAAGACCGTGCCATCATTCCGTTCTTGTTCATTCCCCGATCAAGTCCAGATGAACGTGAATTAGAGGGAGCATATCGCATCAGTGATGGAAGGGAACTGAAACAAATCTTTAGTGGAGATCAATTGGTCTTGATTCCAGTTGACGTGCTCACCAAGATTGTTGATGGTCTTCATGCCAGTTATTATCAAATCATTGGCTTTATGAAAGCTTATAACATTCCTAAAGAAAGGATATGGTCAATTTTAGATCCTAGTAAGGAATTCTTGCAAGATCTGTTATGGTACGCGAGACGAGTAGAGATTTTTCTTCGAGATGACGATATCCTCATCGAAGAAACAAATCCTCTGTTTGTATTAGATGAAAGAACCTCGCGTGATTGGATTGGTACAGATGATTGGCTTTGAACGATGGACAATTGCTTGTTTCTCTCTTTTTTATCTTCAGTTTTTCTGATCAGCCCGATGTTTCTGTCACCAGCGGGTTCAAGGTCGTGTCATCACGTTAATCGCTTCGTGAGGACCTCTCCCCGTGATGCGAGGATAAAACACGAGCCCTCGTGGGATTACCCTGGTCACGGGTGGTTTTCTT
>JAJRXH010000148.1 GCA_024276395.1 archaeon | reverse complement strand
GAATGTTAGTGACACATGAAACACCAGCCATTGTTGAGCCAAGAGGGAAGAGTTACATTGGAAACAAGAAATTGTTTGAATTCGTGATGCGACGTTCCCCTCAGATTCACGTGTATGGCCATTGTCATCACGCTGATCCACCCATCAAGACCGTTGGGGGCACTACTTTCATCAATGCAGATGCAAGAGTCTTATTGTTCATTCCATTACAGAAAGAGACAACAAAATGAGAAACAAGGATTAAATTGACAAGGTTTTCTCCATAAGAAATCATTCGTGAGTTCACGATGAAGAAGTAGCATTTTTTCACCATCATCCTTTTTTTAGATGCTCGGTTTTGGTTTTTCTAAGTCATTCATTCGATAAAATGAGTTCAAGATAAATGATGATGGAAAACTTTTTTTAGTGATGTCATTTCGGATTACATCGTCTACACGGATGCTAAATCTCGAAAATTTTTTTATATCACTTTTAATGATGAACATCTGAAAGCATCATGATTTTTTAGTGAACCCGAATGTTCGGGTATCCCGAATGTTCGGGCATGCCTTGCAAGGTGGATGAGGTGTTGGATTGCATCGAGAATGGATTATTCGCCAAGTCAACAATAAAGCCCTTGTCGAATGTTTTCGGCCTTGAAGATGAAATAAAAAGGACAAAGGCCTACCTAAGAGCAGGAGAATGGTTTTTAGTCAGTGGTCTTCGTCGTACTGGAAAAACCACGTTAATACGGTCAGTTGCCGCAAGCTTGGATGAACATCGCGTGATGTATGTCAACACGTGGAAAATACATCCAGATCAGGCAAAATTAGAAAAATTTATCGAGATCATGGGTGAACAGTTACAAGTGGCAGCCACCAAATTCATAGATCGCGTGAACATAACTGACTTCAAGCTTCTTGGCATGACCGTGAAATTTGAGAAGAAAAAAAAGATTTTTGACCAGTTATTTGACCAGTTACTTGAAGATAGGCCTTTAATTTGGATCATTGATGAAGTTCAGGACTTCTTCAAGGATCCACGCTTATTTCGCTATTTGGCAGCGCTTCATGATCTTCACGCGCCAAGGTTGACCGTGGTATTGTTGGGCTCTGTAGTGGCCATGAGAAAAATACTTCGCATCACTGCTTCACATCCTCTCTATGGGAGAATCAGTGACGAATTTTTGTTAACACCTTTTAATGAGATGAAATCGCGTCAATTTCTGAAACAAGGATTTGAACAATGCAACATCTCAATTCCAGAGGAAGTCATTACAGAGGCTGCCTTGCAATTGGGTGGTTTTGCGGGTTGGCTTTCTTTATTTGGGAGATTGGCTGTGATAGAAAAAGAAATGTTGTCATCTGGAGGAGTTGAAGGTTTCAAGCAAATCTTGCAACGCTTGGAGAAGGAAGCAAGGCATCAAATCATCGATGAAATAGCTAGAATGCTCCACGACAAGCGAAAAGCTGGTATCTACTTGAAGATCTTGAGGAAAGTTGCTGAGGAACCTTCCGTCACGTTAGCTGAACTTTCTAAATCGATAGAAAAGAAGCCAACGACCCTTCTTAACTACTTGTCCTATCTTCAAGCACATGGAATAATCAAAAAGATGGAAAGACACTACTTGATTGCAGATCCATTAACTCGGAGAGTGTTGAGGCATCCAAATGTGGAACAAGAAATCAAGAAAAAGATCTAACATTCCTCGGACATTCTGCGACAAGGAAGAAAATTTTTCCTTGGAGGGAGATTTGCAAATAATGCGAGTGTGATGATGGAATTAGATCGTGAAGACCATTCATTTCACGATGATGGTTTGTTTTTCACTT
>JAJRXH010000147.1 GCA_024276395.1 archaeon | reverse complement strand
GGGGTCATCTGGATCCAGCCAAGGAGTTCATTCAGACATTAACAATGAGAATTCGACAACAAAATGGGTTTACTGAATTTTATCGATATTTAGCCGAGTCTTTAATGGGTTATGTTTCCTTGATGGAAAAAGATGATGAAAAGGCAATTGATCATTTGATGACCGCAATTCGGGGTTTTGATGCGCTTTCAAAGGATTTAAAACTTAGTAATGAGTTGTACTTGGCATTAGCAAGAGTCTTGGATTGGATTGCTAATTTAGACTCGGAATCACTAGATGAGGCCATGCATCTAGTCCAAAAAGTGGGTGAAGACGCAAGGAATGATGGTCTGATAATTCTTCACATAAAATCTCTGTTGACATCCGCTGTCATTAATGCGGTTGCCACGAATTTGGAAGAGGCGCGTGTTAAACTTAAATTTGCCCAGGATGTAATAACGAAACATGGCTTGGCCTTCATTCAGAACAAGGTAGTATCCTTGGAAGAAATTCTCAATTCATTTGGTGAAGAGGTTCCACCAGAAGAACGGAGTCACTTGCTATTTAACACCATTGCTTTGTTGGATTTCTAAGTTTCACGTAAAATCAAAAGAATCTAAGAATGAGGTGTTAGTTGAATGGGCGAGTTAATAATAGCGGGAGGTTTCATTCTCACCTCTAATCCAAAAAGACCTTTAGTGAAGGAAGGATACGTTGTGATTGAGGATGATGTGATAACTAACGTGGCAGCAGAACCTCGTGATCTTCCTTCGGGGGCAGACCGTCTTGATGCCCGGGGATGTGTCATCACTCCTGGTTTCATTAACACGCATACTCACGCTGCTATGACCCTATTGCGTAATTATGCGAATGATGTTTCATTGAAAGATTGGTTAGAGCGCTACATCTGGCCAGTTGAAGCATGTCTGAAGAAGGAGCACGTCTTTGTTGGTGCAAAACTTGCTTGTATCGAAGGAGCCCTATGCGGGGTTACCACGATGCATTCGATGTACATTCATGAGGAAGCAGAAATTCAAGCTGCCATCGAGGCTAAGGTGAGGATGATTGCCTCGCCTGGCATCTTTTCGTGGATTAGGGATTCGGCCATTAGAGAGAGTCGTCAACTGGTGAACCAGTATCATGACTCAGCTAACGGACGAATTCGCATTTCATTAGCTCCCCACGCACCATATACAGTAGATCCTGAAACTTTCTACCAGATACGTGACTTGAGTGATCAATTTAGAGGGAAAACCAAAACTCCAGTTTTTTGGCACATTCACCTGGCAGAAACAAAAGATGAAATGGATAAAGTAAAAGACGCTGCAAAGAGGTGGAAGAAACAAGGAATTGAAGTTCCTTCAAGAGCGTTACAGTCTGATGGTCCCATTGAATACCTAGACGCGTTAGGGATTTTAGTTCCAGAAGGAGAAGAAAAATCTGATGTTATGGGAGCTCACGTGGTTCATCCAACGGCAAGAGAGTTGGAGTTAATCCAAAAACGTGATATTAGAGTCTCGCATAATCCCGTTTCTAACTTGAAGTTAGCTTCTGGTATCGCTCCAACCATTGAGTACATTCGAAGAGGAATTACTGTTGGTTTAGGAACTGATGGGCCAACGTTGACTCCAATGGATCTTTTGAGGACGGCTGAACTTGCTGCCTTGTTGGCAAAGGGAGTAAATTTGGATCCTACCTTGTTGCCAGCTGGCGATGCATTTGCAATGCTTACACGATGGGGAGCTAAGGCTGTCTTTTGGGATGGTGATATCGGGATGGTTAAGGAAGGAATGAAAGCGGATCTTGTCGTGATTGATTTCAAGAAACCGCATCTCGTTCCCATGTTTGATCCACTTGCTCATCTTATTTATTCAGCACGAGGGACAGATGTTCGTGATGTTATTGTTGATGGAGAGATCATCGTGAGAAATCGAAGTTTCTTGCCATTTAGTGTTGAAGATACCATGGAGGAAGTTAACCGTGTGATTTCTGAATTGATTACTAGCATCGAGGATGAAAAAACGTGATGACGAGAAAATGAAAAGTAGAATCTTGCTTTGAGGGAGGCATTAAGCTTCCTCAAGAAAAGATATTTGACGTGACTTGATGCTTGTCATCCTTGAAAGACAGAACTTCGATCTCACTGATGATGCGTCATGACAAGATGCATGCTGAAGATGGGACTAAAACTTTCAAAGAAGTAAGAAAAATGTTTTTATTCGGTCGATCTTGAGGAGAGTTTTGGAGAATGGAACAGTCAATGAAACAAGATGAAAAACCATTAACCGCCTTTGGTGTTGATTTAGCCGTACGAATGGTTGAATTGTTCACTTTCATAGCAGCGTTAGTCTTGGTGTTTCAATCTTCCATCTTTGGATTTTTCTATTCTTTTGGTATCTTTGGACAAATTGGACATTTGCTTGTCATCCTTCTTTTGATAATGGGAGTTCTCACTTCATTACGAAGACTAAATGAAGTGTTCCTCTATCGGCGTGCTGCAAAAGTGTCCGGAACTTATTGGAGAGGACAGCCGCGCTGTCCCTTTCTGGTAGTGAAGAGCAATTTTAGCTGTGCCATAACGCCAGATGAGCCTTTTCCTTTAGAGGAAATCGGAAAATGTCACGTGATGACTCGATGGAAACTTTGCTGGGAACGTGAAAAACTTCCAGTGATGAAGGATGCTCTTGAGACTGAGATGCCTAATCCTGGACTATATGCGAGGCTTTCGTGGCAATGGGGTATGATGGGTTCAGAATTTGACACGTGTCCCTACTTGCTAGATGCGTTAAAAATCATGAGACAAGAACTCGTGAAAATAACGGAAGGGGAAAGTTACCAAGAAGATGAAAAAAGTGTCATTTTACTAGAGAAACGGTGGAAGAACGCGCTGTCCGTCGGGTTATGGTCGGCAGAAAGGTGCAAATGCACGGAGAAAGATTTCGTGGAGGAAATCATCTCCATTGCTGAGTCGTTTTCCACGCTTGACGATAAAATTCACCAGCGATTGTTGCTTTACTTCAATCAAGGAGGTAAGAAGGCAAGCAGTTATCTATTAGAGCACGTGAGAGAGAACCTAACATCGTTGAATCCAGATATTCTGTTTAATCACCTTCAGTATCTTGGATATGCTCAGAACGAAGATGCTGTGCCACTCCTTAGAGAATTGGTGCTTACACACGAATCCAATGATATTAAAGTTCAAGCTGCCTACATGTTGGTGGAAATGAAGAGAAAGTCTGCCATCAAGGCATTGATAACCATATTGGAAGACACGGGAGATGAGATGATCATCAGCATTGTTAGGGATGCTCTCAAGTCTGTCAAGTATGATGGATTGCATCATCTCATTGATCTATTAGAAGATGATTCTCTCATTCAAGAAAGTTATGATCTGCTTCTTGTAATTCTGGAAAAATACATTCCAGATGTAGAATATAAGGAACATGCTAGATGGCTTCTCAAGAAGAAAGAAGGTCTGAAGATGTTGCAAGAGGAGATTCAAATACTTGAGGAACATGGTTTTCCAGAAATGGTCGTTGGACCGTTGAAAGAGATGTATAATCGCGCAGCTTTCCGGACCTAATTTTTTCCATTGGAGTCGGTTAAATCAATGAAAGCACAATTATTACATTTAACAGACATCCATGGTAACATTAGGGCCATCCAGAAGATTTCTAACTACTTGAAAAAGCATACAATTCAACCAGCCGTCGTTCTCATTACTGGGGATGGTGCCATTACCACTCCCTTGGATATGGTTTTTTATCACGTGCTAACTAAAAGAAACTTGAGAAGGTCGGATTATGCACGGGGCGTATATGGACGTCATCGTGCTAGTTTTACTGGCCATCAGAAACGATCACTCGTTGAACTGGATGCTCTTTTCAAGAAACAAAGGTGGGATGAAGTTTATTGGATTCCAGGAAATACGGAGACTCGTGAATGCCTTGAGTTCATTCTTGATGAATTTCCACACTGGACGTACGTTCACGGCAAGATCGTCGAAATGGATTCATTACCGATTCAGTTGAGCGGTTTTGGATACTCCTTGGAGCATAGAGGATCAGATGACATTGACTATACGATGGCTGATGGCGAATTTTACTTGGAACAATTCGATCAAGATGTCTTTAATTGGATTGATCATGTTAAATCAAGATTTGGAAGTAAAAACGGGAAGAGAATATCTATTTTAATGTTTCATGAATTTCCCTCATTCAAGATGGTTGTTCCAGGAGGGAGGCAATATAGTGGAGGTTCCAAGGCATTATTGGATGCCGTGGAGATGTTAAGGCCAAATCTTGCAGTATTTGGTCATTTTCACGAATTACCTGTCTTGTCAAGATACCAGAGTTCCATTTTGATGAATCCTGGCCCTTCGATGGAGTATTGTTTTGGAATCATTACCATCAAATTAGAAGCAGATGATGTTTCATTACAGAAAGTTCAAAGATATCGTTTAGTTCCAGACAATTTTGATCCCATTCTTTTCATTTACTCAAAACGACCCCAATTGGAGAGTTCATCCGTTCATTGGACGAAATGGTAGTTTTTGTTGGTTGATGTTAGCTGTGATTCAATACAATGGCACTTCGAATCGTCTAGAGAAATCTTTCTCGATGGTGCGCCAAGATTGAGGAAGGTGATATTTTTCGATTTTTTGGGCAACTTCAGCAGATAACCAGAAATGCTCCTTGACAATCGTGGAGAACATTTTTTGACTGAGTCCATCAAGTGTTATCGTGGATGAGAGATGCATTCTTAACATGGCGTATTCATTTTTTGTTTTCTTGTTTTCTTCATCATCTCTCATCAAGATTATCTTGGCTATTCGCGTCCGTGATTGTAGTTCGAGTACTTCGCTTAAGAACCAAGACAATTGAGGACTCTTTGTTGGAACGACGTCTTTGGTGAGAGGATATTTTGTTAATTCGCACGTATAGAATATCACTTGTTGATTTTTTGGATTGACATCGATTAAGAGATCTGGAACGCCCTTTTTCTTGAGCAGTATCGTGTAATGTGGTCGGTGTTCCTTCATTTCAATGACATCCACTTTAGAGATGTTTTTTGACCATTGAATCATTTTTTTGACAAGATGAGGAAATTCTAACCGTTCAAAGCCATTCTGAAGATTGTCATTCATTTTCATCACCGACAGAAGAGAAGTGGGATCATCCACCAAGTTACAATGCTCCACGTTGGCCAAGTCACATCTGGGTCAAAAGTTATTTTTCTGAAGGGAAATTTGTCTAGTGTCTTTGAAAGAAACGTGCCTCGCTGAAATGCACCCACGCCTATGAGAACATCCCGGGTGGATTGTCTAATCATCTTGACAAATTCAGCTGGTGAAACAAATTCACCGGTTGATTCAAGCAGGTACATGTCAGCATTTTTGAAGCGGGATAAGAAAGTATCCAAGGTATCGCTATCTTCCCATTTTAAGATGGGTGTTTTCGTTTTAGGGGGAACTTGTCCAGCATTGAGGAATTGTTCCATTAGTCTTGCGAACCGGATATAATGTACTGGAATTCTCCACTCTCTGGGTACCTTGAAAATTTTGTCTTGAATCGTGTGCACGTACACCTGAATGGCATTTTCCTTGAATAATGGGGAGTTCATCACGTGGAGTAAGGTGGTATGAAGGATATCTGGACGGCCACGTTTTTCATAATACGGAAGTTTAGAGACGGCAGATCCATGAAAACCATTGTCCATTAATATTTCTCTAGGACGCTTGTGTCTGAGCCGTGCATCTTTTCGAACAGATGGTTCATTTGTAATTTCAGGGGGTATTAGTTCTAGTCCAGCTTCTAAGAGTAGCAAGTATAGCATCGGGTTGTAGCCTCCATTTTAATGATTACTTGCATTAAAAGAAAGCCTTTCAGATGGTGGACTGATGAAAATTCCGATAAAAAAAAATGATGTCGTTTAGCTGAGTTGATAGGTGATGAGTGTCCACGCAAGCATAAAAGATATAAAGTCAAACTCGTGGAAGATAAGATGATGAAGGAAGGTTGTCCAGCCTTCAGTATTAACTTGACAAAACAGGTGATGCATGAATGCCTAAAACTCCGTGGTTAGAAAAAGTTTGGCCTAAATATTTAGATTTTGCCCGACAAAAAATAGACTATCCGGTGATACCTCTCTATGAAATGTTAGAAGAAACTGCTCGCAAGTATCCTGATTACACGTATACCATCTTTATGGGTAAGAGTCTGACGTATCGAGAAGTAAACGAAATGGCAGACAAGTTTGCTCGATCTTTGAAGGATTTTGGCCTTAAGAAAGGAGATCGAGTAGCCATTTACATGCCTAACAATCCATATTGGCCCATAGCATTCTTTGGCATTCTTAAAGCTGGATGCACGGTCGTGGCGACGAACCCATTATATACAGCACCTGAACTGAAGTTCCAAATGAATGACTCAGGTGCTCGAGCCATCGTGGTTCTTGACCATCCAAGCTTCTATCCTAAAGTGAAGGAAGTCGAAAAAGAAACTCCTCTAGAACACGTGATTTATGCTAACTTGAAACCAATGCTACCAAAGATGAAGGCTCTTCTCGGTGGATTGCTAGGAAAGATCCCAGAGGTGAAGGATAAAGATCCTAAACATCTTGACTTCATGGAGTTGATCAAGGATAAAGAGCCACTCAAGGAGCGAGAACAGATCAATCCCAAGGAGGAAGTAGCACTTATCCTTTATACAGGTGGAACCACGGGTACACCAAAAGGAGCCATGCTCACGCACATGAATTTCGTGAGTAACGTGATGGGAACGGCTGAGATCATGTGGCCAAAGTTTGAACCGGGTAAGGCCGTGTTCATGGGAGCACTTCCTTGGTTCCACTCTTATGGTCTCACCACCGCAATGATTCTATCGATATTCATGGTAGCTAAGTTGATAGTCATTGCAGATCCTCGTGCTGGTGATCCTCCCTTTACAGACTTGTTAAAGGCCATCCAGAAATATGGTCCTACTCATTTCAACGCAGTTCCCACGCTGTACGGTGCTCTCCTGAATCATCCGGACATTGAAAAGTATGACCTTTCCAGCATCAAAATTTGTGTTTCAGGAGCAGCGCCATTGCCTTTGGAGTTGATGAAACAGTGGGAAGCCAAAACCGGTGCAGTTATCGTTGAAGGATACGGCCTTACTGAGACATCGCCAGTTGTTTGCGTGAACCCAATGAAGCCGGGAGGAAGAAAACCTGGATCTATTGGTGTTCCCATTCCTGATACCATCGTGAAAATCGTTGACATTGATGATCCATCCAAGGAATTACCTCCTGGAAAGGAAAATGAAGGAGAGTTGGCAATCAGAGGACCTCAGGTCATGAAGGGATATTGGAATCGTCCAGAGGAAAATGAAAAGATTTTTGGCCCAGATGGTTACCTCTTGACTGGTGACATTGGGTACATAGATGAAGAAGGTTATTTCTACATCACGGATCGAAAGAAGGATATGATTAATGCCTCTGGATACAAGGTCTTTCCACGAGAAGTTGAGGAGGTGCTTTTCCAGCACGAAGCCGTGATGAACGCAGCGGTGATTGGAGTTCCAGATCCAAAACGTGGTGAAACCGTGAAAGCTTTTGTGGTGCTCAAGCCAGAGTACAAGGGAAAAGTGACCGAGGAGGACATTAAGAAATTCTGTCGTGAGCATCTCGCTGCCTATAAAGTTCCTCAATTCGTGGAATTTCGAGAAGAATTGCCATTATCTGCTGTTGGAAAGGTATTAAGGCGTGTCTTGAAGGAAGAAGAAAGGAAAAAAACCTCATGAAGTAAAGATTTTATCTTTTTATTTTTTGTTTTTCTTTTTGTTGATTTTTTTCTTTTCTTTTGGATTGGACATTCGTGCGATAAAGTCCTTTTTTCGCAACTGAAAAAAACATTGAAAAACAGTAGTGGAAAAGTGTCTTTTGAGTCATTGGAGAGTGCTATGCAAGAAAAAGAAATGTCAGAGGTACAGGAGATGCAGGCAATTCAAAAAATGAACCCGGGGCCTGGATTGACCGTAGGCACCGCGGTAAAACCGGAATTAGGTCCACATGATGTCCTTTTAGAAGTAAAAGCAGCTACCGTTTGCGGAACCGATTTACATATCTATTTTTGGGATGAATGGGCAAGCAAAACGATAACAGAATTTCCTCTTATAGTAGGACATGAAGTCGCTGGTGAAGTAGTGGCTGTTG
>JAJRXH010000146.1 GCA_024276395.1 archaeon | reverse complement strand
TGTTAACTGCCATGCAAGAGAAAAAGTTGGCAATCACTGGTGAATGAGAGCTTTCGTCTGGGGCCAGGGTCAGGCCTGAACCAGTTCCTTATGAGTTTGTCCTCGTTGCTGCTGGAAATATAGATACGGTGCGCCGAATGCATCCAGCTCTTCGTTCTCGAATTCGTGGCTATGGATACGAGATTTATATGAACCATACGATGCCAGACACGATGGAAAATCGACGAAAACTTGCCCGTTTCGTGGCACAAGAAGTTGCCAAGGATGGGAAGATCCCCCCATTTAGCAAGGAAGCTGTAATTCAAGTAATTCTGGAAGCAAAACGACGATCCGATAGGAAAAATCATCTCACGTTACGATTGCGAGATCTTGGAGGGCTCATCCGTGCTGCTGGTGATATTGCCCGCGAAGAAGGAGCATCAGTGGTGACCGCTGATCACGTGAGACGTGCACGCGGTCTTTCTAGAAGCCTAGAGAATCAAATGGCAGATAAGAATGTAGAAAGGAAACGTGAATATTCAGTAATTCTAAACTCAGGAGCTGTCGTTGGTAGAGTCAATGGATTAGCAGTGATTGCAGATCCTACTGGTGGGGCACGAGCTGGTCACGTGGTACCCATAGAAGCTCAAGTAACCCCGGCGCAAGGACGTGGTGGGAAAACCATTGCTACAGGGAGCCTGCGTGTTATAGCACGTGAGTCAGTACAAAATGTTTCTGCACTCATCAAGAAATTTACTGGAGAAGACATAGCACGGATGGATGTGCACATTCAATTCTTGGGTACTTATGGAGTGGAAGGAGATTCAGCCAGCATTAGTATTGCCACGGCGATATTGTCCGATCTCGTTGGACTTCCGGTTCGACAGGATGTGGCAATGACCGGTTCCTTATCAGTTCGAGGAGAAGTGTTACCAGTAGGTGGTGTCACTGCGAAGATTGAAGGTGCGATTGCTGCCGGAATCAAGGAAGTTGTCATCCCCTTTGCTAACTTTGAAGATGTCGTTTTGGAACCTGATATGAAGAAGAGAGTGATCATCCATCCAGTAAAGACCATTGATGAAGTCTTGGATATCGCCATTGTTGGATGGAAAGAACGAGAAGGCAAGAAACTTATAGAACGAGTTAAAATTCCGAAGAAAGAACTAGAGAGCGTAGTATGATTTCTATTTTGTTTCTTTATTATGCCTTTCTGATTCTTCATTTTTTATGGTGATTTCAATGTTCAAGAGACCTCGTCGTGAGGATTTTCTTTTTTTTTCGAGATGATGTTCGAGTCAATATGGATGTTGATGAGCTCATTCCAAGCTGTTGTGACCTGATTGCATCCCGTCAATCGATTCACCAACTTGGATTGACGGCCAAACGTCTCTTCGGATGTATTCCAAAGAAGATCTTGTTGTGGCGGCCTTGATGAAGGGTCAGTGCTTTGTCGTTCCTTTTCGTATTCTTAATTGGTATGAAGTAATTTAATTTCCAGCTGGAAAACGGACTCTCCGTGGGAATGAGTTATTGTCCTTTATGTCAAACGATTATTGCATGCGAACGAAAAGTTAAGGATGCTACTGTTGAGCTTGGTGTGAGTGAGCTTCTATGGAATTCGGCATTAGTAATGTACGACTGGAGGACGATGTCTTTATTTTCACGGGTACTTTCTCTTGAAATTGTTGGAAAGCACGTGAATCAAGAACTGGTTAACTTTCCAGTCATTCAAGCAACCTTGAAGGAAGTCTTGGAGGTCTTTCCCCAAGCTTTTGTCTTGAGCTTAGATACTGGGTCCCGCAGAATGCGAAATTATCAGATGAATCCTCATAAAGAATATAGGAAGTCTAACAAGATCATTTTTCCAGTTTCTCATCAAGATGACTTGTTACATCCCAAAACATTGGTATATACTGTCGAAGAAAAGCACGGATAATCTCTTATCATTCCCCTTGAAAACTTATCTGCCAAGAGCACGCTTCAAGTTGTGAGTGGATTGTGGTCCGTTCCCATTGCAAGTTCTTTCCTATTTTTTGAATCGGAGTCCGATTTAGGACTTCATCTCGTTAGTATTCCTAAAAATCCTTCAATTGAAGATTTAGAGAACTTATTGGGAGCAAAATGGAGAGAATCGCATCTTTCTTTCTATTTTACAGCAAGAGCACATCATCCAGAGGTTCTTATTTTCTATAATGAGTAATTAAGATAAAAATGGAGGGTAGGTAGAAGTTAATACAAAAAAAGGAAGAAAAAAGGGATTTTTCCTCCTTTTTTCTTGTCATCCTCAAAGGAAAGATCGGTTTAAGTCTGGTTTATCATCGAGGTAGCCTGGTAATGGACTCTGACTCTTAGATATCTGACATCCAGTCAAGTACCTTCTTCTCGACACTGGCTTTGATGAGGTCGGAGATTAATGGATTCCAGTCCGCTGCGATTTGACCAGCGGTCTCAATGAGAAATTGGTTATATTTTGCCTGTATTTCCTTGATTTCCTTGTCTCGTTCTTCAGGTAATAGCTTGCCGCAGGCATCTACTAGGAGGTTTGCTACCAAGAGTATTTCTTCGAGTGCATTGATGACTTTGTCTTTCAATTCGTGAGGCTTGCTTTTTTGAAAGTCCTTGACGATCTTTTTCACGTGAGGATTGGTCATGCCACCTTGCACGGCTCTCTTATCAAGATTAATGATGGTAACATCTTGTGTTGTCAGTTGTTGTGTGGTGGTTCCAATGACATCGGCATCTTTAATTTCAGTTTGATCTGGTGAATCGACGATCTTTTTTCTTAGGTATCGATGCGGCGCTAGGAACTCTAGACCAATCATGGCTCGTGATATCTTGTCGGAGTTAGAAGAAGATACAGCAAGGGGACGATTCGTGATGAGTGGAAGATAAAACTTGTCAACATCTTTCTTTATTTCTTTTAATAACCATAAAGCATGTTCAGCTGCTTGTTCAGATTGGTCTTTTTCTTCAAACTGACGATAACTTGCTAGTTCTTGTTTTATTTCGTCTGGAAACACTGTATTAGGGCCATAGGTATATGTTTCAGAAATTTTCTTGGCAAGGCTCTCAATCCGTGGTCTGATTGCCAATACATGCTTGTAAAAGGAAATTTGATGTTCCATTGGGACCACGATTGAAATTGAGGCAACGCATTTTTCCTTTGTAACCGCGCTAGGTACGTGGAATAGAAATACAAAGCCAACCTTACGGAACTTGAAGAAAGGAAGAACAGCTTGTGATGAATCAAGATTGAAAGATTCTGTCATCTTGTAGACGGCTAACTGAGACTTATATGCAATTTCGTTAGCTTCCTCGAGAGTGAGATCTCCATACGTGAAAAATGGTACTGGACCAATCTTAGGGTCAAATACGGAGAATAATATGGCACTTCCATTCATGTGAGTTCACATCCTCATCCTTTACGGCAGGCATTCAGCTCGGTCTATGTACGTACCATCGTGCTTTCTTTTTTATAGTCTTTTTGTCTGAAAATGATATTGTGGTCTTCACCGAATGTTTGTGCCATCACTTTTGAAAGACCTTAAATAAGCTCTTGTCATAGGAAAACATGAAGTAAGTGACAAAGACTGGACCTGTAGCTCAGCTGGATAGAGCGCCGGCCTCCTAAGCCGGTGGTCGTGGGTTCGAATCCCACCAGGTCCGCCATTTTCTTCATTTTCGCTTCAAGATTGTTCCAAGAATCAAGTTGGGGTAAGTCTAAAATGCCAAGGGTATTATTTGATCAATTTGAGGGTGATGCAATCGTAAAAGAGTTCATTGAATTCGTATCCAATCGACATCCAGATGTTCAGTTCAAGAAAGATGGGAAAGGCGTGCGCGTTGAGGACGAAGAATTTAGTTCTCGGTATTTTAGGTCGCTGGTAAAGAAGTTCATGCGTTCGTTGCATCCAGAATTTAGATGGAAAGTCGTGGCTAATGGTATCGGAGATTTTAGAGTTTTGGCATGGCAAGAGGAAGATTAATGCCATGACCTTCTCTCCATTCTTTCAATAATCGTAAGCGTTAAAAGATTGCTGGAGAAAAGATGACTTGGATGGAATGCAATCACTCAAGTGAGACTTTCTAAATCCATTCTTTCTTACGGGATTTCCTTTTTGGAGGTTAAAGAAGACAAGGGCGAGTCGTCCAGTTTGGTAGGATGCGTGCTTGGGGATCTTGTGGTAAATTCACCAAGACCAGAACGCACGTGGTCGGGGGTTCAAATCCCCCCTCGCCCACCAAGAAATTCATTTTGGTAGATAGTGTTTGATTTGGCTATTTTTAATGGAATTTTAGTTAAGTACTTGTTGGTACTAAATGGATGTATGGCTTGTTAGAGTAATCAGTTTTAGAGGTGCGGTTTCTTGTTTTTTGATGGTGAAAATGGCGAGGATTTTCCAGTTGAAGCTGAGTGGATGGAAACTGAAGACGATTATGAAGATGAAGAAGCAGAGATGCTTGCTAGTGACGAGGGATGGGTGATGATTCCAGAGAATACCACGAAACTGGTGCTTTCTCGCCCCTTGAGTTTTAGAAAGGTGCGCGTGATTGAGGGTTTAGGTCGCGTGGGGGCTGTTGGAGCTGCGGTGACAAAGTACTTGCTTTCCCATCTCAAGGTAAAGCGACTGGGGGGTATTTACTCTCAAGCAATACCTTTTATGATTCAGATGGCTGGAAAGGAAATTTTGTGTCCCATAAACATTTATATGGTAGATGAATCTTCCAATGGCTCGGATGAGACTCTTCTTATCGTAAATGGAATGGTACCATATGCTGATAATGTTTGTTATGAATTAGCCTCGGTTCTGAAGAGTTTTTATGAGTCCTTTGATGTTAAGGAAATCATTCTCGTGGATGGTGTTGCATCTCGATCACGTCATGATGAAAATTCCGTGAAAACGTTTCAAATAAAGATCTCTTCCACTAATGAGCACTCTATTGTCTGCTTGGACGATGAAAATGTCTCTTTTCCAGAGCCCGGAGTCATTCTAGGTCAGACAGCGGCGAGCTTGATGTATTACCAAGAATTCGATAGAAGGGCTATATTGGCGGAGTCTTTCCTAGATATTGTTGATTCCAGTGCCATATTAAGCGTGTTGAAGAGACTTAATGGACAGCTTTCGTTAAATCTGGATCTCACGCAGCTAGAGGAAGAAAGTGAACGATTTGCTCAAGAAATCGAAAAGACCTTAAGTATGATAAAAACCCGTGAATCAACAGATTCAATGACCTCAGTACCTCAGTACATGTAACGAGGCGGAAAAATCTCAAGGAGTCTGAAGAAATCAATGGGATGAAAGCATGTCCACCTCAAATTCGTCATTTCTGTTAGAGTTCAAGGAGAAAATCAAGAAGCAAATCGTATCTGGTCATCGTGTCGTTTACGTTATTGAACTTTGTGAAGCCTCATTTCATCTTGATGCAAATCAATTTCAGTTTTTTATCAGGGGCATTCGTGCTCTCATTCTTATATATTTCACAGAATGGCAAGCACAAGGATTTCCGACCATTGCTGAAAAAGATCAGTTGATTGAAGGAAGATCATGGAAATTCTTGACCATTACTCATGATTTAAGAATGTTCAAGCCTACCTTGGAGGACATTTTTCGACCTTTTCCTATTTCTTTATGTCATTACAAGCCTTACGAGTTTACAGAGATTGCTCTTGGACAAACAACACATTTTATGATTTTAGATTTGAGGAATGGAGCGCATCCCAATACAATGGGACGCATCTTGGAAACCATATCTGGATCTGGTTTACTTCTCATTTTTTGTAGATCTCTTGAAGAATATCAATCGTTAAGGGATCCTATTGTTCACGATTTCGTCTTGCAATTTCCTCGTCAATTGGAGGAAATCGAACCAGTCTTTTTTCCCTACTTGAGAAAATCTTTGGATGCCTTGCGGCCTTTCAGCTTGTTAGAACTTGTTACCATTGGAAAAATGGACGATTCTTTCTTGAAGATTTCAAATAAAATTGCACCACCAGATGATGTCATGCCACGTTTCATCGACCGGGAACAACATCCCTGGTTATTGCTAGAGCATGACTTTATGGGGTTTCCCATAACTAAGGATCAGCACGATACCTTGGCTTACTTGAAAGAACATCTAGAAGCTTGTATCCATTCTCGGAATCGTGTAAAGAAAGGTCGAGCAATTTTTCTTTCTTCCAAACGTGGACGAGGTAAATCTACAGTACTGGGCTTGTGCCTTGCAGGTTTTCTCCTTGAACGGTTGCCTTCTCGTCCTTATGTCATCACTGCTCCTCAAATAGAAAACGTGCAAGTTTTTTTTCACGCAATTCTGGCTTTCTTAGAATTCAAAGGGGTGGATGTTCGGTCAGAAAGGCTTGAAAATACATCGTTGATTCGTGGCATTCAAGTAAAAAAACGTCTCGTGGTGAAATTTAGAGAACCAGTAGATGCACTTAAAGAAAAAGGATCATTCATTCTTGTGGATGAAGCGGGAAGCATTCCCATTCCCATTCTCAAAAATTTTCTCAAGAAATTTAACTTGGTAATCTATAGTAGTACTGAACAAGGATATGAGGGAACAGGTCGATCATTTACCTTTCGATTTCAGAGAGAACTTGAAGAAGACGGAATGTTATTGCGAAAATTGAGGTTAGAACAACCAGTTCGATATGGGGAGTTCGATCTTCTAGAAGACTGGTTGTATCGGACCTTGCTACTTGAAGCTGAACCACCCGATGTTGACTTAGATTCATCGTCCATTGATCTAGGTAAAATGTTTCTCGTTCCCTTGAAGAAGAAAGAGTTATTCTTTGATCAACCTTCCTTACTAAGGGCAATCGTGGGGATTCTAGTATCAAGCCATTACCGAAATCAACCTAATGACTTGTTTTTGATGGCAGATGCCCCACACATTCACGTGTATGGAATTTTTTATCGGAAAGACGAATCACAGTCGAATCTGCTCAGTAATGATACTGAATTCCAAGAGAACAGCATTACTCTCGATTCAAATCAACTAGTTGCGGCTATTATGGTGAGCATTGAAGGTGGGTTTGATCCCAAGTTAATACCTTTAGATCCCATGCTACAACGTGAATTGCGTGGCAATGTCGTAGCTCTGACGATGTTTCGAACGGTGGATCCTGATTTCCCTCGTTGGCGTGGACAACGCATCATTCGTATAGCAGTACATCCAGAATATCAGGGACAAGGAATAGGATCACGATCATTGGATCTTTTAGAAAAAGAAAGCCTCTCTCAGAATTTTGACTGGATTGGAACATCTTTTGGTGGATCACCACGATTGATTAACTTTTGGAAGAAAAATGGGTATAAAACCGTCCACATTCGACCGACTCCTAGCTCAACCACTGGAGAATGTTCGATCATTATGCTCAAGGCCATTACCAAGGAAGTCATTCCCATCATCATTAGTTCAAGTAGGGACCTGCGCATTCACGTTCTACATTGGACTAGAGAACTCTGGTGGTATTTTGAACCAGAGGAAGTTCTTGCTTTCATTGAGGCCACGAGGCCATATCATGAGTGGAAAGCAGCCATTACTGATGTGGGATTATATCGCTTGAATAATTACTTGAACAGAACCCTAACGTACTTTGGGGCAATGAGTGTCATTAATCAGCTCGTGTGGTTGTATTTTCTAAAGTATCCGGACCTAGACGTACATCTTGCTCCCATTCAACGGAAAATATTAGTGGTAAAAAATCTTCAAGGATGGGACTGGAATTCAGTAGCAGTTCGATTTCGGAGTGATTCTAGCAAGATACAAGGGCTGTATGTGAAAGCGCTAAAGCGTCTCCGACAATGGTTTTTAAGTCGCAGTCACGAAGTACGAGATGGGGATGAGCAGTGATTCGTTCAGTTGCTATCTTTACAGATTCTGGCAGACTGATCGTCAAGTGGAGTGCCACGGAAACCACGGTAGACTATACCCTTTTAAGCGGATTACTGGCGGCAATTGGCACGCTTAGTCAGTCCTTAGGTATTGGAAAACCTGGTATCATTAATTTTGAAGATCAGAAGATTATTTTCGTTAAGCACGTTGAATTACCTGAATTGAATTTCGTGGCAGAATTTAGTGAAGATAGCGATATTGATGTTTGCAAGAACTTGCTAAACTACCTAAGTGAGTGGTTCTTGACGACTTATGGTAGGTTTACAGATGAAGAGTTAGAAGGGGACATCCGGAAATTCAAGGACATCCCAGAAACCATTCAGAATTTTTTTGAAGCAAAATTGGATCAGTTATTATCACGATTGAATCCTTACATCAAGGATGTGAATGTTTATCTCATTGGTTCCGGTGGAAATTTGTTGTTTTCCGTGCCGCCCTCAGAGTCAGCATCATTATCACTTGATTTGTTGAACCAATTCTTGTCTGATATTAACTTGGAAGAATTGCGAACCTTTAGTGGAACTTTTAGGAATGGTTATTTACGACTGTATACCTTTTCGGATTCTCGACGTGATGATAAATTCCAATTACTCGTTAAGGTTAATGATCCCAGCAAGAAGACATTAGCAACGAAGATTCGGTCAATCATCAAAGAATACCAAGATTACATTTTTACTTTCTTCTGGCAATTACCTCTCATTGATTCACAAATAAGGTCACTAGCGCGAAAATCAATTCTTTCTTGGTTGGAGTCAATTAAAGTTGATGTTGAGAACGTGAGGGTCGATTGGAACGTTCTCATTAATCCATTGCAGCGAATCAAGGCTGATGCACTTGTTACTTTCATTCCAAAAGCAATCGACCAAACTAGGCAACTGGAAGAACGCGTGGGAATCGTGAATGTCTTGCGTCTTCAAGTTCCTTGTACCAAGTCAGAGCTTATTGTCCAATTAAAAAGAATCGAAACAATAGGTAATCACATGAAAGCACTCCCTGCATTCTTGGCAATCTTTTCTCCAAGAGGTTTTACTTCTGAGGCGGCCAGTTATCTCCAAACTCGCACGCGCATCAGCATAAAAAATCGACTAATGCCAGTTTACTTGCTTGAGCCAAAAAAATAAATTTTTCTCCCAGTTCAGATCAGTATTGTTATGTTTTTCTCGTGGAATTTTTTACCATCAACATCTCCAGAAATTTTACTTTTTTGGGAGAAGATTCATTTTGTATAGCATGTTTTTAATGATACTAATTAATATGGACTCAAGTATATTTGCTTGTTTCTAGAGGGGAATGCGGATTTGACGACTTTCATCAAGGGATGGCTATTTTCTTGTACCAATCTAATGACGTCATCCATGGCGTGTTCTAGCCGAGCAATATCTACATCTCCAAAGATTTGATGATTTAGAAAATAAATTTGCATTTTGGAACTTTTCATCACGTTTAGTTGTCTTGCAAATGCATCGATGGCCAGTTGTTCTTTTTCTCGTGGTTGTTGAAGGAAAAAGTTTTCTAGATCTGCAACCACGATGATGGATGCGGTATCTTTACTGATCATTTGTAACAAGTCGTTTTCTGACTCAACTTTTATGACTTTGACTTGTTGGTTAGCTAACTTACTGATCGGCTGCCTTTTTAGGGAAAAAGGTGATTGTTTTTTCGTTGGATCTGGGATGAGGGTGTCCAAGTTATTTTTATGATAGATTTTTATTGAGAAGTTGTTAGTAAAAGCTTGTTGACTTAGATAATAAAGATAAGGTCGAACTTCGTGCAATCCATTGACTTCGATGAGGATTTTCGAATGTTTCGAAGGTTTTAGACAGAGGCTATAAGGATAAAACATCTTGTCAGTTAGGTCCTTGATGATTCGTTCATGTCCCATTTCAGAAATGAGGTTTTCGTGATCATGGCCAAGTAAATATAATCGAGTTAGGGGAAAGGGTGATTGGAAGATCATTCCCAATTGAGGATCAATGGAATAAGGTATCCAATCTACCTTGTGATTTACTTTTCGGAAATCTTTTATTCGCATTATTTTCTGAACCATGTAAAGATTTAAATTCTTCGTCTTGGTTTCTAAGACACCATCCACGAGTCTTTCTATCTCTGGAAGCGGCTCATTAGCAATTAGGAGTGTTGTCGTGTTGCTTTTTTCTGAAATTGCTGATAAAAACTTGGTCAGT
This sequence comes from archaeon, assembly GCA_024276395.1. Lineage (GTDB taxonomy): Archaea > Asgardarchaeota > Heimdallarchaeia > Hodarchaeales > S146-22 > JAJRXH01. Next base: position 1,703 of record JAJRXH010000146.1, on the reverse strand, counting down.
ATTTCTCGTCTTGGTCTTGTCTTTCGTTCATCGTTCTTCTCATTCAAAAATCCGTTTATGGAATCAATTACTATCAAATCATAACCGCTTAAGTTTCTTTTTTCTAATTCACTATTGAACCAAATCGCCCAACTGTCTAAGTCTTTAGTATCATCTGGTCCAACGTCAAAATAATCCCATTCTCCTTCTGGTGCTGTAAAAATATCTATGGTCGCTTGCACTCTAGGTAAGTTATCAGATACAACAAAGGTGCTCTTCTTGTACTGGTTTAAGTTCCAATTAAAGACTCTTGCCTGTTCGAGTAAATCCTCTACGTGTTGTTCAGTGCTCAGGTAGCCGACAGTCCCATTCTTCTTAAGAATGTTGTAACTGAGCTGCAAGGCTAGAATTGTTTTCCCCATGCCAGTTGGACCTTGAATTAGGACTGTTGATCCGGTGGGGATGCCGCCATTAAGCGCAGTATCCAGTCCTGGAATTTCTGTCTTCAAGATGTTATTCTCTTTTCTCATTTTTCTCTCTCTTGAGCAGCTATTAAGGGTCGAGCACGGAAGATTTATCATTATGATGGGCAGATTGGCATTAAAATCACTACCACTTACATGACATCTTGGTAGGTGAAACAATAAAAAGCTTATTTGACAAGCATCTTCGAAGGATCAATTACTAGGTCATTACTGCGGACTTAATTGATTCTAACACTTAGAAATGTTTTTAATTGAAAGTTCTTCTGGATGACATGGCGGGCTATCTGCCTGCTGAACCTCCATCGTGCCATGAAAAAAATGGTTAGGTGAATGGTAAAATGCCCATCGATCCAGATTTTCAACAAAATAGAGAGAAAGTGGGTGAACATGAGGGACACTCCATTTGGGGACCCGTTGAAGAACCAGAAAAACTAGGGATACACGGTGATAATGTCGCTGTCGATTTTGATATTTGCATTGCTGATGGCGTGTGCATCGAAGAATGTCCGGAAAATGTTTTTGATTGGCTTGAGACACCTGGACATCCCGCATCAGAAAAGAAAGCTGACCCTGCTAGGCAAGAAGATTGCATTGCCTGTAACATCTGTCAGGATGAATGTCCAGTCGAAGCTATCCTAATCACGCCTTTGTAGGATTGATTGATTAATAAGCATTCCCGTTTTTGCTCATCATATTTTTTCTTTTTATAATTGTATTGTCGTGTTCTTGTCGTTTTTTGTCTTGAAAAGTTTTAAGGTAATTTTAATCAAGTTTGAATCATACCAAAGGCCGTTTTTTCAAGAGTTGTTCAGTTATCCCTTTCTTTGAAAAGAGTTTTTAAAAGACAACCAGAATCTTTAAATACTTCAAGGAGAAGTAAATAACTCTCTCGTTTTTGATGAAATGATTTAATGAGTATTGCCTTACTTTACCCTTAATCGTGGGTAAAAAGAGAGTAGAAAAGAGTGTAAATCCAGACTTTCATTGTAGATTTTAGCCTTTAGTTGTATGAGATCTTTACGTTTAGGTGTTATCATTGTTTGACATTTCTTCTTCCCTATAATTGGTTTTGCTTGTCTTTTTCTCAATGATGTCGTCTTTTGCAAGTTTTTTTGTGGGTTCTGGTGTGGGTTCTGGTGCGGGTTCTGGTGTGGGTTCTGGTGTGGGTTCTGGTGTGGGTTCTGGTGCGGGTTCTGGTGCGGGTTCTGGTGCGGGTTCTGGTGTGGGTTCTGGTGCGGG
>JAJRXH010000145.1 GCA_024276395.1 archaeon | reverse complement strand
CATCATGTACCTCTGGTGGTGGCACGACTTGCGACTCAAGGCTCAGCACGATGATGCGAGCGCCATTGATAATGGCATAATCTATTGCCTTCACGAATAAATCCCATTGATCAGCATAAAGAAGACCACGTTCATCAAGAACCCTCAAGGCCATGATACTCACGTTTGGGGCAACTCCCACGATTCCATGATCATTCAATCGTGCCGCTAGAATTCCACTCACGAAGGTACCATGACCATGCTCATCCATCGGATCAGCATCATTATCTTGGAAATCCCATCCACTCACGTCATCCACGTACCCATTCTGATCGTCATCCTTTCCATTTCCCGGAATTTCATCAACATTGATCCAAGAAGCATTCACCAAATCAGGATGCGTAAAATCCACTCCAGTATCAAGCACTGCCACGGTAATTTCGCGCTTACCAAATCCATGTATCCATGCTTCCTTTGCGTCAATCTTGAGAAGATTCCAAGAAAGATCATCAGACCAATTAAAATCCACTTGTGATATTTCTACATCGTGAAAAGGTTTGACAGCCACTTGACCGATATTGATGATAGCATGAGAACTGTCAAGCGCAAGACATTGGACGGGAAAATGAAAGGTAGAGATGATAACAGCGAGCATTAAAAATGAACATACACGAGACATCCTCCACATCACCATGATTGGTCACTGCTCCATCGATAATAACTGATGAAGTAAAAAATGAGGATTTTTCTCACTGGGGAGCTGAATCATATCATTAGCTGTCAGAAAATCGACCATCCAGCCAGCACTCTCATCCCACGTTTCATTAAGGTAAGTTCGCCAGGCTTTCATCGAAGATATCGAGGGGTTTTCGATATCCTGCTGCCGAAAAATGCGGCTCAAGAGTTTCTTGATGTAGACATCACTAAAAAATGCATCTTCTCTTCCCAATCCATATAGTGCAATTACTGCAGCACTATAAGGGCCAATTCCTTTAACTGACACTAATTCAGAGATGATTTCCTCGGTGGTCAAGGTCCTCCAATGGTCCAATAGTCCTTGTTCATTCAAGGAAGATACGAAACTAACCAAGTGAGGGATGTACTTGGTGCGATAGCCAAGCTTGCACTCTTTCAACGACTGCTCATCAATGCGACTTATTTCTTCCCAGGTTGGAAGAAAATAATACTTTTTTCTCTCCCACCTCATTGAAGATCCTAGCCTACGAGCTAACATCGTCATTTGAAGGGCGTACATGTTCATTGATGCGTTTTGAGATAATAAAGAAGTCAGAAGAATTTCTTCCAAGGGCGTCTTCGTGACCCGATACCCCATTGGTAGATTAGGGAAAAAAGATGAATATTTTCGATGAAACCAGTTCGTGTTCTCGTCAAGACCAAGTTCCCATTCGATTTGCTTGAGTAAGAAACGGAATTCACGTGAATCTAAAGACGATTCGGCAATAAATTCAAGCTGCATTAAAACTGGCGACGAGGAAGAAGGCCTCACTTTAATGATGACCTTCGTTTCACCATCATCCAAGCGAAGCAAGCGTACATATTCATCATGATTAGAACTCACGTGATAAGAATAGACATAACCTAGTAAGATTCCTTTAAAGAAAAAAGGTTGATTATCGTCCTTAATAGCGAATTCTTCCACGAAACATTCCATGTGTACCAATCTTTCAGCTTAATTTAAAAAGAAATAGAAAAAAATAAAAGAGTGTGAAAAACTTCTCTCCCCATCGTTAACGTTGACAAGCATCTCGAGGGAACTTGAGGCATACTTAATTCAGTCGTTTCGTCGATTTCTTGAGTTTTGATCACCCATTTCAATGACT
>JAJRXH010000144.1 GCA_024276395.1 archaeon | reverse complement strand
CCAAGAGAGTTGAGGATATAAAAGGGCTCTCATGGGATTATCACCTGTCAAATGTGGTCTTTCAAAAGAACATTTTATTGAATTATGAATAAAACCATAATATTTTTAAATGATGGACTTTTAGCATTACTTGATCCTTCCACCGAGTTGGAAGGAGAACCCTCAAAGAGTGTGATATCAAATGAGAATGAATCAAAAAACCGTAAAAATTATGAGAATTGCAATGCTAGTTGCATTGACATTCGGAATGCTCCAACTATTCAGCGTGTTAAACACCAATGGCTTTACTATCCCCGATTACACCCACGTCTATGGATACGTACGCGATCCAGCTGGAAATCCTCTAAAAAATGTACATGTCACCATACTCGGGGATGATGACTACACGGATAGCAATGGAAGATATGATCTCTACATCACAAGAGATTATCAATATCATGGTGTTGGATTTAGTCTCAGCGGTTTTCATAATGCCAATGGTATCATAAGAGCAGACAGACAAAACGTGAGACTTGATAAAGTGCTACATCCAATAAAAAGTTTTACTTTCGAGGGACGATCTTGGTACAAGGAAATTCGCAATAGAGGCACGAATCCAGGGACTGACTATTTCGATATGGAGTATTACAAGGTTGATTGGAATGTCGGAGCTTATGTAACAGTCAGTGAAAAATTGGATACGTATCTTCGATATGTAGGAATCTCGACTTCTTATTACTTTAACGCTGTTGGCACCAATTCAATAGATATAACCTTTGATGCAAGAACAGATGCTTCCTATGATGGACAAAACAAATTATATGTTGGAATATTCACCAGTAATTGGGTTCGAGTTGGAAGTTTACAATCTGTCACCAGCTGGAAGACCTTCAAAACTTTCACCCTCACGTTCTCAGGCCTTTCTAATGGAGTAACCTATAACATTTTCTTCTTCTACAGTGATTCCTGGAATACAAATTACCATGCAACGTTTAGCCTGATGGACATCAGCATATATCCAAATTATAATTAAATCGAATTAAAATGTTATGAATAAATTAATTTAAATTAAAAGAAGACGTAAAAGAAACAGTGAAACCCCTAAAAAGTGTTTCCTTCCTTTATTTTTTTCCTCCTACATTTTAAGGATACATTGACAAAACACGAACAAAATTGAGATGATACTATCCAGATACTGAGCATCAATTGATAATATAGAGATATAGAGTAAACAAGAAAAGAATAAATAGTAAAAAGAAATTAATACCTACCACATTTTTATCTTAGATAACGAACAGCTTCTTCTGGCTTATATCTAAAGTTCGGTGGCAGCACTTTCTTCTTGACATAATAGCGAGCTAAGCGTCTAATTTTCGACTCCGTCAACTGAAGAGCACGCTTGTTGTGATAATCTTTATGATTCTTTTCCATATGTTTTCTAATTCGGAGGGCTTTTCTAATCAAATTTGCCATATCCTCAGGAATCTCTGGATACAATCCGTGCTCTTTCATAATTTTAGAAATGGACTTTCCCACGATCTTTTTCACATTAGGAATTCCGTATTGGTCACGTAGGAGTAGACCAATCATTGCCGACGAATAACCTTCTCGTGCCTTTTGCACGACAAGTTCTTCTATTTGTTCTGGTGTATAAGTTACCCATTTGGGAGTTTCTGTCCACGGCGGCCTCTTAGAGCCAGATTTTCCTTTGTGCTTTGAATACATCCTTGCCATTTATCTTATCCCCTTTAGCTATTTTAATTCAATCTAAACACACGCTGAGCGGCCAGGACGGTCATTACCGATCCGCCCTTGCCCACTGAGATGTCATTGGGAATTGGCCGCTCTCACGAGCACACATCTTCTGACATTTTTTAAAAGCGATGAGAAGAGAGAAGACATCGAGGAATGATTGATGAACAAAATAGTGATCCATTTTGCAACAGGGAACGGTCACAAGGTCAAAGAGGCAAAGATGGTGCTTGAACCCTTTAACATTGACTTAACATGGAAAAAAACAGTTCTAGAAGAAATACAGTCAGATTCACTTGAGGAAATTGCCATCCATAGTCTAAAAAGGGGTAATTTCGGTCCATGGACAATTGTCGAAGATACCGGACTATTCATTGAGGAACTAAATGGATTTCCGGGACCATATTCATCTTACGTGGTGAAAACATTAGGCAATGAAGGAATCCTCAAGTTATTAAGAGAATCAACAAGTCGAAAGGCCTATTTCAAGTCCATCATCGCATTACTACTACCGAACAAGGAAATCAAGATGTTCGAGGGTAAGACTCTCGGTGTCATTGCACGTGAAATCAGATCACCAGAGACCGGATGGGGATTTGATCCCATTTTCATTCCAGACGAAGGTAATGGAAAAACTTACAGTGAAATGGGAAAAGAAAAGAATGAAATTTCACATCGTGCAAAGGCTTTCAAGAATCTTGGGCTGTGGCTAAAAAATGAATTCAACAACAGAAATCGAACTTAACAATGATCGAACTGACATCAAGAACGTCATCCAACAAAAATGGAGCAATGTTTGGACACAACTCATTGAATTCAAGGAACATCTAAAAGCAGCAACGGCTAACTTCATCCATCCCATCAAAATTATCTCTTTAGAGACCATCGACGGCATTCTTTCATCTTTCGTCTTGATTAGAACGTTTTACAGTCTTGAAACGCCCTTTGAAATGCATTTCCTCCGATGGAGAACCATTGATGCCCAAGCAAGGGAATTAATCTCTTACTTGAAAAAAGGAATATCCCCCCAAGAGGAAACATCCCCGATAATCTTAGTAAACATTCCCTTACACTTAGAAACCTACCAAGTTTCGATGAATCAATTTCTTAAAGAGACAACCACCAAGAAAAAAATAATTTATTTTATAGGGCCAGAAGCCCCAGAAACTAATGATTTCGTCAGCTTGGGGAAAAATGTATCCGTACCTTGGACTACCACCGTCTTAGCCACCATATTCAGCTTGGAGCTTCTCAAAAAGCCATCATGGTGGCACTATTTTTCGGCAATTCTCTGTGCTTTTTATGAGCATCTAGATGTGGGAATCTCTAGTAATTATGATGGCATCATTGAACAAATCATCAATGAAGCAATAAAAAAAGGACTTTTAGAGTCTAGAGCAGAGCTAGATGTTCCCACGACCTCATCTAACACCATTGTTGATGCACTCAATCTCATCTTTTCGAAAGTTCTTAGCGATGAAGACAGCATTTCCAAGTTTCTATTAAGGTGTGATGTTGAACTTCGTGACCAAAAAACTTCTGCCATCCGAAGACTAGATGACTTATCGGTAGCAGAGAAAACACGACTAGTATCCGGATTAATTCAACATGCTGGTCTAAATCCCGAAGCCATCATCCGTAAGACCCTAATATTTAAGTTTATGAACGAAAAAAAACTCAACATTAAAGAAATCAACATGGCACTAATAGATTTTGTAAGTTCGAGTGATTTTGACCCACGACAACTCTTAAAAATATTCCTATTGCTCCCTAATGAAAACAAGCTCTGGTCACTCCAAAGAAAAAATGGGTTCAACGTGGCTACAACACTTCACGATACCATAAAGACAATGAAAAATAGTAACGTCCAGATACTCCAACAAGAGAATTATTTATGGTTTAAACTAGACCTTAAGGTGCCCGTCATAATAAAAGTTGAGGCAGCCAATTTCTTGTGCAGGCAGACCAGAAAATCAATTGTTTTCACGACCATCTCCTCCTCTAATAATTCTGAGTCACCGATGGCTAGAAATCATCTCATCTATTTCTACTTGAAAGACGGTGAACACCTTACCACTAAGAAATACGAAAAAAACATTGAAAAGGTATCAAAGTTCCTTGTTGGCTTTCAACTTCATTCACAGCCTGTACATCGAGCAATAACGTTTCAAACCGACCACGATGTTAATCTAGAACAAATAAATCTGATCATCAACACGATGCTAGAAGGAGATTGATGACCAAATGGTTTCAACCAAACCCATCAAATATTTGAAAAATGTGACTCCCAATCAAGATACTTGGATTCTAATGATTGTCATGATCATTTCATATCTCTTATTCACGGTAACCGCCGTCTTCATCATCGGAAACAATCCCGTTGACTTCGTGCTTCAGGTTGGTGCTTCCATCGACATTGCCAAGGGAAAGCTATTATATCGGGACATCGACGAACGAATATTTGGATCATCACGACTTCCGCGTCCGCAATATCCACCTCTCTACCTACATTTTTTAGCTTTCATCTTCTGGATATTCCAAATAAAAGAAATCGGGGCAATAGCATTTATGATAACGAAGATCACACTAGTGACTTTTTTAGTTTTGGATGGCCTTCTTGTCTACCTCATCACGAAAAAAGAACTTGGATTCAAGCTGGGAATGACAGCAATGCTGCTTTTTTACTATCATCCAGCTGTTATCGGATCACTGGTAGGTTTTCATGAGGTATTTTTTCTATTTTTTCTTTTGATGACAACATTAAGCATGCAACATAAACGACACGCCCTTGCCGGATTTTTTATGGGACTAAGCATTCTTACAAAGCAAACGGCACTAGTTCATTCATGGGCAATTTTCGTTTTTCTCTTGGTTGCACACGAAAGAAACAATGAGCAGCCATCGTTAAACAGGCAAATCATCTTCTTCATTTTACCAGCGTTCTTAACGGTGATGATGGGATTGCTTCCGTTTGTCATCCTCGCTCCCTCTCAAGTAATGACAGATATCTTACTCATTCATCTCACGAGAAAGGATCCAAACATGTCCATCTATTATTACTTCGGATCGTTCCTAGATCAGACTCGTTTTTTAGTCTTCGTCCAAGTTTTGCTAATGCTCGGAATCCCTTTTTACATGGTTACTAACCGAGAAAAGATCACTCGTCATTCTCCATTAGCTGAGTATAAAGGATGTTTAATCTCCTTCTATCAGCTGTTGTTCCTGACCATCTTCTACCTTACAAACCGCATTCTTTATCCTCATTACATGGCCCAATTTATCCCATGGTTCATCATCTCCACGCTATTTTTTTGGCACGTGGCATCACACCGAATGGACCCATCGAATGAAAAACACCTAAAAAAAGTATTAATTTTCCTTTGGGTTTTACCACACGCACTGATGATACTAGGAGCTGGATCGTGGGGCATCACGTGGACACTTGATCCAACACCTACAACAATGACCGACCACCCATTGTATCGTCTTGCAAGCGTGATGGTATTTCTTACTCTAGCTGCGTTTTTATTAGGACAAATTCATGCTACTCATGAACTCCAACAAGTGAAAGTGAATGGGAATTCCGAGACGAGTACATCGATATGATTTAGAAAAAAAACGATTATATCTTGACAAAATCCCTAAACACATTCAGGAATCTTTCTTGGGAGGAAGATCTCTAGCTGCATGGTGGGCTTTTGAAAAGATTCCAGCTAGAATCCCTTCCTTGGGAAAGCATAATCAAGTTATTTTTTCGACAGGAATTCTTACGGGGTTGGAATTACTTGGTGCCAATCGGACGACTTGCACGTTCTTGTCACCGATCACT
>JAJRXH010000143.1 GCA_024276395.1 archaeon | reverse complement strand
TAATACACCGATTCCGGTTGGCGCAAGCATCTTGTGACCAGAAATGGAGAAAAAGTCACATTCCAGATCTTGCAAGTCAACTGGCATGTGCGGCGCAGATTGAGCACCGTCAACATTCACCAAAGCCCCGTTCTCATGAGCCATCTTCGTGATTTCTTTTATTGGGTTAATCGTTCCTAGCACGTTCGACATTTGTGTGACGTTAACGATTTTCACGTTACCTTCTGAAAGCAGCTCTTTTAGGTGATCTAAATCCAGTTGACCGTCACTTGTCAAGCGAACAAACTTTAACTCAGCTTTCATTTTCTTTGCCAGCAGTTGCCAGGGAACAATGTTAGAATGATGCTCCATCAATGTTACTATGATGACATCTCCACTTCTGATATTATTAAGTCCCCATGAATATGCAACAAGATTTAACGCTTCCGTAGCATTCCTCACGAACACGATTTCTTCACTATAACGAGCATTAAAAAACTTAGCAATCTTCTCGCGCGCCTGCTCTTGAAATTCTGTTGACTCGACACTCAGTGCATGAACGCCACGATGCACATTCGCATTATGTTGCTCATAGATTTTAGTGATGAGCTCCAATACTTGCTTGGGCTTTTGTGAGGTTGCTGCATTATCTAGATACACCAATGGATGACCGTTTACTTGACGCTTGAGAATGGGAAAGTCTTCTCTAATTCTTTCTACGAGTAGTTCCAATTCTGACTCCATGGTTGACATTTTTCTTCCTTCCAAAGGCTTGACATTCGCTTCCGAGACAAAGATAACGCGAACATTTATTTAAGCACTTTCTTCTGGTTAACGATTTTTCGTTCCAAGTAGAAAAAGGAAAAGATTACATAGAAGAAAAAGTGCCATTCAAATGGACTGGTTGATGGCAATCTCTTCTTCAATCCATTTATAACCTTTTTCTTCAAGAATTTTAGCCAATTCCGGCCCACCAGATTTGATAATCCGCCCATCCATCATCACGTGAATGTGATGGGGCTTGATGTAATTCAAGATTCTTTGATAGTGCGTAATAAGCAGAAGTCCCATTTCATGCTGAGCCTTTACCGACTTGACGGCATCTGCAACTATTTTTAGGGCATCAATGTCTAATCCAGAGTCTATCTCATCTAGAATTGCAAATTCTGGCTCTAACGTCGCCAATTGAAGAATTTCAGAGCGTTTCTTTTCGCCACCAGAAAAGCCTTCATTCAAATATCTATTCACGAAAGTTTCATCTACTCCTACAAGTTCCAACTTACCTTTGATGTATTTCTTGAATTTCAAGGCATTGATCAACTCTTGGGCTCGTGCTTTTTGTACATCAAACTTTTCTTCACCTGAAGACTGAGGTTCTCTTGCTTTCTTGGCAGCTCTAAGAAAATTTAGCAAGCTCACCCCAGATATTTCTACTGGATACTGAAAAGTCATAAACAATCCCTTTCGTGCTCTTTCATCTGGAGACGCCTCCGTGATATCTTCTCCATTGAGAAGAATTTGCCCCTCCTCAATTACGTATTTTGGATGACCCATTAATGCTTTGGCCAAAGTTGTCTTTCCAGATCCATTTTGCCCCATTAATGCGTGTATTTCTCCTTTATTAATGGTGAGAATAACACCTTTTAATATCAATTTCCCCTCAACAGAAACTTTCAGATTTTTTATCTCCAACTTAGACATTTTTTTCACCTTTTTTTCTCTCTGATGCATCTTTAGATGTATCTTTATTTTCAATTATTTATTTTCATGTTTGTAGATTTTATTTTCATGTTTGTAGATATCTTTATTTATTCGTGTCATAATATTTATTTTAATTCGTGTCATAATAATTCGTGTCATTAATAATAAATAATAAATAATTATTAGAAGACACTTTTGCGAAAACCAACACCGTAATGAAATCAAATCTTAATGAAATCAAATCTCTGTCCCAAGAATCACATATCCATCAAACCAACACAAAGACATCATCATCTCGGATTTCAACTTTATATACTTTCAAGGGCGCTTCTGCCGGTGGAGTTAATGGACGTCCACTGTCCAAATCAAAAGCCGAAAGATGCAGAGTACAAGTAATGCTATTACCAGTCAATGCACCTCTAACTAGATGAAAACGTCGATGAGTACAGATACCAGATACAACCTTGATGACACCATCCACGTTTACTGCCAAAACAATTTCCCCATTTTCCAGTACGAATTCTTTTTTTTCACCTTTTGAAAGATCTGATTTCTTGCAAAGATAGTGCCAATGAGATTTCATTTCATCATCGGTCATCTGGATGAACCTCCTTTTTCACTACCATTCAATCTTTTTATTCAATTGTTAGCAGCCTCCCAGGAATCGAGATCTGAATTGATTACTTTCAATGAAGGGACAACTGTACCAAAAGTAATGGATTCATCATGGTACTTGGCACGTTCCCATTTCATATGTCCAAGCCTTCGGAAAAAATTCTTGATGACTTCATTAGGAATTTGCCTTATCACTGCTTCCATGAATCCATGAATGATCAATGTCTCTGCTTCTTCTGGATTAATTCCTCTTGTTCTCATGTAGAAAATTTGTTCTTCATCTATTGGCGATGTAGATGCAGAATGACTTGCAGAAACCTCATTATTCTCAATTTCAAGACCAGGGAAGGCATCAATCCGGGATTTTTTTGTCAATAATAACCCATGACAATCCAAAGAGGAATTCGAAAATGGAGCATCTTCCAAGATTCGCCCCATTCCATTAAAGATTACCCTTGCCGACTCATCAGCAACCATTCGCGCATGAATGACTCCCTGTGTATGATTTGCACGATGATGCATGAAAGTAACAGAATGAAAACGCTGTACTTCTGAGCCATAAAGCAATTCTAGATCAAGAGCGCTTGATCCGGTCCCTATTAAATCATAATCAATTTTTGCCCTTAATTGATGACTCCCGATGAAACTAGTCGCCCAGGAAACATTACCATCTCTCAACCCATGGACTTGTCTATTTAGGAAGAAGATTACGTGATCATTAAGATCTTGGATGGTAGCAAATGACAAATTTGAATTAGGCCCTACCTCCACTGTAGTAACAATGCTATAAAGACCAAAATCCATTTTTTCTAATTTTTCCCTCTGATATGAATAAAATTCTTCAAAGATGGTTGCTTTTGAACCAAGTTCCGATGTAATCACGTGATGAGAGACAACAGCTGCTCTAGATTGTTTTTGCACGTGTATTATTCTTATGGGAACATCTACTTGTACATTCTTTGGTATCTTCAGAAATATCCCCGAATTATACAAAGCTTGATTGAAAGCAGCAAAACGACTTCCCTTGATGATATCCGGATATTTTTCTAATAATTCAACTAAATAGCTAAAATGAGAATGATAAGCATCCATCAAGGAAGTAAAAAGAACACCCAACTCTTGATACCTTTCTGGAACTCTGGTTAGGACTACTTTACCATCTAGCAGTAATATTATAAAGTCATCCTCGATCACGTCAAGTTTTTCAAGAAGATTGCCCACATCCTCCTCGCTCACGTTCAAAGGAACTAACCAATCCAATTGCTCCAAAAACACATCACGAAAATCCGTGTATTTCGCCAAAATGACAGTTTCATCTGTTCTCATCTTTTTAAAAAGTTCAAAAGCAACTTTTCTTCTCTCAGATACCCATTTAGATTCTTTGAACATCTTTGAAAGAGTTTCTGGTAAATTATCGGGAAGATTTTTCACGGGAAACTTTGCCACGCTAACTTGATTCATCATTTTCCACCCTTAGTAACTAATTTCTCCTAAACATCTATCCAACGCTAATGATAACATTCCTGGCTACCATTAATTAATCAAAAATCTACGCAATTTTCATCGTATTTATTCAAGTACATGTTCTTTAAACATATTTATAAAGAATACGATTTAGCAACTTCTTATAATTCCAAAAAAACTATGTGTGACCATTTTATAGCCAATCAAAGGGCGTAGAATGAAATTAACATATGTGAAGCGTGGGGCGGCTCCATTATACTCACGAAAATCCCCACCATGGCCCTCTATCGCCTAAGATGGAAAGAATGCCAGTGATGCTTTCTTCCACTCTACTTTCTTTTCACCATCAAAAAATGTGAGTTTCGGTGATGATGCCTAAATCTATATAAGCAGATTTTGTTCCATTGGTTCATGATATGAATTAGCTTTTCTCATCCTAAAAACCCCTTAATTTTGACAGCAAGGTGATATTATGTCCAAAAAAAGAGAAATGGCAGCTAATTTATCCACTGAATTAAAATATGCTCTAGCGATGTCCATCATTACCACGATCTTCATTATCGGACTGCTTGTCGGAATCTGGTTGTTGCGAGGTTATCCTGGAATGGATGTGGCTAGTCAAATGAGTACTGGACATCTAGATTACAGCATGTTGCCAGTAATCCTAGTTTTCATTCTAGTTTTCCTCTCGTTTCCATACTTCGAACTTGCAAGCATCATCAGAAAAATTTACCTTCATCGTGGAGGAAAGGTTAGAAAAGACGGTGCCAAATACAAAAGTTGAATCTGATCCACATATGAAAACTGTTTTGTTTTTCCTCACGTGCTAATCAAAATCCTTATATCATTACCATCAGAATGGACAAGTGATATGAATGCTCCACCAATAACCGGAAGAAATTCATCAGTAATCCTTCATTCTATCTCTATCACTTCAAATGATTACATAACAATTTCTTACTGACTGCAAAAATACGAACATCAAAAGGACTACGCTCAACACGCCAAAATTCTTTATGACAAAGCAAAAGGAGACCGATAAGATTGACTGAGACAAGATCACGCATAGATGATTTATACATTTTAAATCTAAATGGTACGATGTATTTTGGGAAATGCTATGAAGGATACACTTGTCAAAAAGATCCTACTCACAAGTTTAAACATGAATGGATCTCTGGGTGGGCATCTCGAATCAAACAATATACCGTCCTATATCGCCGATATATCAAGCCGCAAGTGAAATTGATCTTCGATTATGATTTGGATAAGAATGCGGTCATCATTGCTGCTGCTCCGTTTGATGCAAGAACTGATGATGTATTAGAAAAAATCCGCCTAGCCTTGCAACATTTCACCCACGAGCACGCGGACAAATTGCAAGAGTCACGGGATAACGTTAAGTCTCTACTCGCCAATTTTGAAGACGAACTACTAAATTTAAAGATCATTCCCTTTCAATCAAAGAAAGATCTCACCGTGAAAAAAAGATCCTTCATCAAACGCCTATTATGCCCACTCCCTGGCTCTCAAGCAAGATTACCTGAAGGAAACGGGTACGGTGCAAAAAAGAAAAAATGGAAGAAGGAAAGAAAAGTTTCACTTCGTTAAGTTAATCCTCACTTCCTATCGGAATTGAGGATTTCGCGTCGATAAAGCTAAAGATTATTGAATTCACGTGTTTCCCGTGAATTCACTCGTACCAACCCAGAACGGCGTTATTTCACTCTCCTCACAAAACCCTCATCACCTTTATGAATGAAAATGAATGAGAAATGGAATGACACGCCATGATCCCTCACATAATATGCTGTATTCAAGGATAAAAGAGACAAACATCTCCCTTGGTATGATGTATGTAACGAGAATAATCCATCGTGGATTAAAGAATACCTGAGGTGATTTTCGGTGAAAAAAAACGCCTTGATCGTTGTAACCCTAAGCATCGCCCTCATCATGATCGGTGCAGGACTAATTAGTCTTCATTATAACTTCTTTTCACCAACAAATGAACGAACAAAAATGTTTTACTTGAAAGCTGAACGATTCAAGTGGACTTTTTATGATCAGAATAAAAAAGAACTGGGATCATCAATCGTATTAAACATCGGCGATAAGGTCATACTTAAGGTTTATAGCATTGATGTCGCCCATGGCTTGTGGATTGACGGATATAGTGAAAGAAAAATCCAGGTGGAATACCCTGATTGGTATCCAGATTCATTTAAAAATTCTCTGGGATCAAAAACTGGGAAAGTACTCCTCATAAAGAATCCACTAACAAATGATCCTTTCAGTATGGACCTTGTCATGGTAACTTTCATTGCCGATACTCCCGGGCGTTTTACTCTTAGATGTGCCGTCACTTGTGGCAGTTTTCATCCATACATGCTGGGTCAGATCAAAATACGACCTCATGCAGTTCTTTATCTTGCCCTCGGATCTGCTGCCATCGTCGGGGCACTTGGAATCATAATTGGATACCGAAAATACCTCCAACTAGAAAAAACACATCAGCAAAAAGCCAAATGAAAGCCCATAAACACTAACAAGCTGTTTCAAAAAAATCAAACTTTAATTACTGAT
>JAJRXH010000142.1 GCA_024276395.1 archaeon | reverse complement strand
GAATTAATCTGCTCATCAAACATCTTTACTTCTTCATTCGCCTCGTGGAAACGAGCTGAGATTAACTGTGCCCTTAGGATGCGAATTTCTTCGTTAAGCCGTTCCCATTTTTCTGCTTTCTCCTTCTCTTTTTGTAAAGATTCAACTCGCGAAGCGACCTCTCTGACAAGGAGCTGGAGTTCACTCATTTTTTTCTCGGCTTGTTCGAGTTCACTTAATGCGGCTGCTTTCTTTTGATCGAAATTGCGAACGCCTGCAACTTCTTCTAGTAATTCACGTCGTTGTACCGGTGACATGAGAATGATTTCGTTGATCTGCCCTTGTTGGATGATGTTAAATCCTTGTGGATCAATGGAGGCCATGCGTAGTTTGTCCATTATTTCTTGTCTTGTACTCCTCTTGCCATTGAACCGATAAATTCCCGTGCCGTCTCTCCTTAGTTCACGAGATATAGTTACTTCTTTTTCTGGTACTGGAATGGCATGATCTGAGTTATCAAACACGATTTCGACAATGGTCTTATCTGCAGGTTTTCTCCCACCAACCCCATTATAGATTAAATCTGTCATTTTTCCCGCGCGCATGGATTTCTTGCTCATCATTCCTAGGGCGAAAGCTATGGCATCAACGATGTTAGATTTTCCACTCCCGTTGGGACCAGCAATGACGGTAAAACCTTTTGCTAGAGGTACACGGATTTCTTTTGGGCCGTATGACTTGAACCCTGTCATCCTAACTTCTTTCATGTAGACCACGAAGGTTCACCAACGGATAACTGATTCATCTTTCGAAGTTTTCTCTTAAAGAAGAACCCGATCTTCAATTGTTTTTTACAATTTGAATTGTTAAAAAGCTTGTCTTTTTTACTTCGTTTTCTTGAAGGCGATCTTATAGGTTTTTCGTGAAATTGGCGGTATTTGAATGGGTTTTTGTTGGTACGAGTTGTTTTGTCATTTTTTGGGGTTCAAAAGAAGCTAAGATATGTAAATTACTAAATCGAAGGATGAGAAGTAACGTATATATAAGTAATAGATCATCATTTACTCAAGAGGAGGAAGACGTTGCGCTTAAAAGTGAAAGTCATGCTTTGTGGTCTAAGTAATGCCGGAAAAACTTCGATAAAAAAAATCGTGTTTAAAGAGGGGAGAATTTCCTCCATTTCCACGTTTTCAACAATCATTGATTATGAAAGGCTTCTTGCTAGAAGGCGTGGTATTTCTTTTTTATTGGTAGATTTTGGAGGAAAAAAGGATGTTATTGAGGATTTTCTAGAAAAGTATGCTTCTTTTGTCTTTGACAACGTTGATATCTTCATCTATGTCTTTGATGTATCACGTTCTGATAGAATCAACGAGGAAATCGATTTCTTTAGAATGACATTTCAAAGACTACAAGAAAATTGTCCACGTGCTTATGGAATGATTTTTTTTCATAAAGCTGACATGCTAGACAAGTTCGATAGACTTGAACGAGAAGAAATTATAAGTAAATTGAAAACGAGATTCGTGTCATCATCCTCCATTCCCTTGTCTTTCTATGTCACGTCAATATACGATCCAGCATCCCTCGAGTGGGCATTTAACGAGGTTTTAATTAAATTTCCAGATTTACTTTCCGAAAGTGACAGCTTGCATGAAGAACTATCTTTTTTTGCTATCACGTCTGCCAAGGTCATTAGTCCATCTCAGTTGGCACGGTTGGATTCGGTTGCCGTTGATGCTGGTGTAAAAATGGATTCATCAGAAGAAACGCTTGATTTTTTGTCATCAGAAACAAGTAACCGTGAGAAAGCAAATGTATCATTGATTGCTCTTCAAGTGAAGGATAAAGATGATGCTCAGAGAACTAAGAGTAGAGAGATGGAAGAGAATGGTGTCGTCTTCAGTAGAAAAAAGGAAAATATCTCAAAAAATGTTGCGGCAGACTTAAAGGAGATCACTAATCGGTTAAGGATGATCCTTAATCTTTATAGGACTCGAGTAAAATCAGATAAGGCAGATAAATATAGAGGAGGGTAAGCATCTACAGATTGGCAAAAGAAGTGTCATCGTGTTAATCACGTGAACATCTCTCGGGAATCGTGATACGATGGTAAGAAATTTTTTCATTTGGAATTATGGTGTTTGAACTTATGATTATGATTGGTGTCGCGAGGTAAGTTAGATGTCAAGGGATATGAACAAAAAACATTCAGGACCATTGTTTTTCACATTCTTCTTGTTTCAACCAGGTTTTAATATGTTCATTACTATTTTTATTGTAGGAATCATCATCTTTCAGTCTTTCAATTCGGCAAGGCTTTTTGATCTGTTATTACGGGATGTGATCTTGTTCAACGCTTTTATTTTGTACATGATTTTTCTTCCATTGAGTTATTGGGCTGCTGACCAATTTGAACAAATGTTTCCCAACGTAAAACTGTTACCAGACAATAGGACGAGAAACTCCCGATCAATCGCTGAATATCGTAGACATCAATACATTCGACAGTTATTTGCATCAGAAGAAGCTTATACCGAGTTTTGTGACGTGATTAGACAAAATCTGTCCAATCGTTGGATGGAATTATTGATGATGTTTTTGTGGCTCATGGGAGTTACGGTATTTTTTGTGATTAGTTACTTTTTTCACATGAGAGCAAGCAATTCAGCAGAATTGCCTCTCATCCCAGAGATGTATCTGCTACATTGGGTTTTTTGGGCTTGGATTTCTTTGGGATTAGGTAGCTTGACGTGGGCGTTGTTGTCATTTCTGCTCCCGTTTCGACAGTTTTTGAGATATAAGGGTGAAAGAAAGCTAAATGTCATCGATTATCTTGAAGAACGCCCACTTAGAGGCCGATTAGAAGATTTAGAACTAAGCGACAAAGTCATACCTACACCGGAGGGTGCTTTATCTTTTCGGTTAATGAAGAGGCACTTTACTATCATCGGTGATTATTTGCATGTCATTGGCATCTTGGTTCTTGTGATTTCGGTCATTGCTTCAGTAGGCGTAATTCTTAATTCAGAGCAGCGGACGATTGCCTCTTTCTTGACTATAATGTTTAATCGCGAGAAAGACCCCATTCGATTGCAATCCTTCATTTACATTCCTTTTTCAGTTGCAGTTGTTTTTGCAGTGACCTTATTTCTTGCTGGTTTATTTATCTGGATGTATCCACACTGGCAAATCCATAAGATACTAAAAGATTTGAAAAGAGAACATTTAGATCTCCTATGGAGCGAATTCTCAGAAATTGAACGAAGGTATGTCTTTTACTTAAATCAGCCAAAACTATTGAAGGAAGAAGGGATTTGGAACTCCATATCAGAGGTAGAAGAAAGTCTCGTTCTTATTAGTGAAATCATTAAGTTAGAGGATCAGTCCACTTGGGCTTTTAATGTTGGTGAATTAGCTAGTTTTGCGTTCTCTTTGATTGGGAGTTTAATATTATCGGTCATTCCTCTCGTGATACCAATTTTATTCTAAGGAGGTACAAGTAACAATGTCGTTAACAGTGGCCATGGACCGATTTTCAATTGATGATCTTGATGTACTAAAAGATTTGAAGCGACATCAGCTCTTCTTTCTGAGAGTACCTCTATTCCGCAAGTATCATACCAGCGTATCTTTTGCCATGGTTGTTCTGATTCTTACAAGTTTCTTGAGTCATATTGGTGGAAATGTCTTGACAATTCTTTTATATTGGGAATTTTGGATGTTATTACCCTTGTGTCTTGCCATTACTTATCTATTTCGACGGTTCGTGGGTATTTTAATTATTCTGTTTCCAGCACTTGGTCAATACTTTAATGAATCCCCGCCACTTGATTTGTACAAGTCAAGACGGATTTTGGAGATGTTTCGGACAAAGGAATGGTATTCTCGCTTTGTTAATGAACTGGCAGATAAGATATCATCAAAAGTTAGTGAATTATTGCTGATTATTCTGATAACCGTGATGTTTGTTCTTTTTCAAGTATTTGAGTTTTCATCTGGAAACTATCCCAGAGATTCTCATCATCTTATAATACGGATGATTTTCATCATTGCTTACTATATCATAATTATTTCTTCGATATCTATTTTTTCTGCTTACATTGGATTCATACGAGGTCTTTATGAACTTCAACGTTATCGTGAAGGATTGTCTATTTATGGTTATTCTATTTCTGGATTAAGAAGAGCCATCGAGACTGGTGAACGTGTCTCTTATAGTATTGAGGAAATGCAGCAAATCATTCATTCGACATTATCATTTCATGATGTTCGTTCACGACTAGAGTTAATTTTAGATGGTATTTTTTCTGTTGTTTTTCCCATTTCAATTGTTATTATGATGTTAGCTGCTGTCATCAATTACTTCGAACTGCTTAAATATGGTGCTTTTACAATCATCGGGGTAGCTGTCACCATCATCCTCCTGGGTTTTGTTGTCTCTTTATTATTGGCACCGCAAGTTAGCTCCGTTCGCTTGCTTATGGTTCTCCATCGTGAACTGCTAACTGAGCTGCAACGCTTGCATCATGCCTCGGAACGAAGCTATGCGTATTTTCTGAGGAATCCCGTTGAGATTACGATGACTGCGACATGGAGAACTTTGAAAGATGTTGAAAAAACCATTGAGACACTAAAAAATCTTATTGAGTTTGAAGAAGGATTGAATCCCTTTAAAACACCTTTAAAGAGCATTTTGAAAATTTTGATTGGTGTTGTTCTGCCTTTGCTGACAACAGTTGGAAAGCTAGTTATAGATGTACTGTGGGGGACATTATTTTGAAAATGATGAGAAAGCCGATTATTTTCTATTTTCCCTTGTTTAAGAGTTTCAAGATGACGATGATGGTGTTATTTTTTTATTTAATGGCTTCAGTGCCAATATGGAGTGCGTTCATTCTCTCAGAAGGACTTGATTTACTTGAATTCTTCATTACGAATGTTTTTGAGTGGTTGGTCATCGTGGGAATGCCATTGATCAGCATTTACACCAAATTTTTAATCAAGACTATAAATGACAGTTTTCCAGGTCTATTTGACGATAAAAGTTTGGATGAATTGAAAGAAAGTCGCTTTAATCGAGGGTTCTCTGAGATATTTTCTTCTTACAAGACGTACCGAGAATTTGTCTTGGCGTCTCGCGTTAAAGTTGCTAATTGGAAGTGGGAAGCTGTTATTTTTTTGTTCTTTCAATTGTTTTTTTTGCTCGTGCACGTCTATTTCTTTAACATTCGTTTTTCATTGGATCCACCTGAGTTTTATTTTCACGATATTTTTCTGGCAACGCCAGAGCATCCATTGCCCTTCATTTGGTTTTTAGTTACGGCATTGTTATTTATCATACTCAGCTTAGGATTGGTGGGCGTGGTAATGCTCCTTGTTGGTCTAATGAGAATAGTTTTTAGCTTGAGGATAGAACACTTTCAATCCTTCGGTAAAGAAAGTATCCCCACTCCAGAAGAGACAGAAGAAATTGCTCTGATGACAGGAATTCGTGATCCAGTACGATTATCTAGAATTTTGAGGGAAGGAATATCATATTCTCATTATTATGATATCATTCGTGAGGAGATCGATCGAATTTATGCATTAGTTTTGGTAGGATTCGTCTTTCTTATGGCAATCATCTTGACTTACATGTTAAATGAGTTCGTGAGAAGAAATGAGATTACCATATTGGGAGTCTTTCTTGGCGTGATAGTGTTGGCCTTTGCCTTGACCGTGATAGGTTTAATCATGATGCATTTCCACGGAATTCTTTCACTGATTAAGTTTGATATCATTTCTGATGCAGAAAAGAAATTATCGGCAATGGAGTCATTTTACTTGCATCTGTTGAAACATCCAAAAATTCGAGAACGGAGTCAATGGAACCTCAGTGAAGTAAAGGAAAGCATCGATACTATGGTTAGATACTTGAGATATGAGACGTCCATATCAGAATGGCCTTTTAATCGTCAAATCGTGTTAGAATTATTGAGTTCGGTGTCGGTTCCCATATTCACATTTTTGGTGCAACACGTTTTGTAGCAGACATTGAAGATAGTGGG
>JAJRXH010000141.1 GCA_024276395.1 archaeon | reverse complement strand
CAAAAATTAAAGTACTTGGAAGATATGAGAATGGTTATGGATGATGAGATTGTTCAACTGCTTGATAAGGTCTCAAGCCTTGTTGAAGCTTCGAAAATGGACGACGAAAAATTGGCAAAGCAGAAAATAGACGAACTCTTGTTGAGTCTTCCGGATCCGGATATGTTCGATCTCATCAAGGAGATGGCCATTAGTTTTAACCCAGTCATTGCTGATCTCATTAACGAAAAATCTGTATACGTCATAAGAAGAGATCTTTGGGGATTATGAAAAGGCAGAAGATCTACAAGTGGTTTAGGAGTTGAAGAAAATGGTGGACATTCCGTTTCCTTATAGAGATGCACCAAGAAATTTATTATTCGTTAATTCGACGTTTCAGTGCTTGTTAGGAATCGTTGTCTTCTTCATTGGTTTCTTGTTCTTGAAGAAATTTCTAAAACGGCGAACCAAAGCCTTACAATGGATTTCCTTGACATACTTATTTTTTGGCTTCAGTATTTTCCTTGCTGGATTGCAAGCACTAATTGCGTGGTGGCAGTATGAGAATGTTACTAATCCAGATCCCTTGGTGTACGGCATTCCATTGTTTGTTGGTTCTCTTCGTTGGCCATTGAATGCACTGGCGTATCCTCTAAGTATGCTTTCCCTACTGTTCTTGCTTTTCTTTGTCAAGACAGTGTTTAACAAGCCTAAACGTGAAATTGTCTATGTTTATACAGTAGCTTCCATCATTTGGATCATTCATGCCATTTATAACGGTCTTTTCGTCTACATACCAAAAGAACAATACAAGGTGGGTGCGAGTTCTGTATCTGATATAGGGCTGATAACGTTTCTAATTTTGGGGACTTATGTGCATGCCATTCTCGCTTATTACTCAAACAAGGGTCGCAAGAAGGAGCAAGATCCAATCGTTAGAACTGGTCTGACTTTAATGATGATTTCAGGAGTGACGGTGATTTTTGGTTATGCGGTTTTTGTCGTTCATGGTGTGCTCAAGCTTAATTTTGAATTCATCCCATGGACGATTGGTACCATTGCGGTGTTTCTCATTTACTTGGGTTTCTCAATGCCAGAATGGTTCCGTAGGCTGTTGTACAAGAGATACAAGTTGGAAACGCTGTCTTGATCACCCTAAGTAAAGGTCATAGAAAATATCATTAACGTTCTCGTGGAGATTTGCTATTACTTGGAGAATTTCTTCTTTTTCTCTTTTTTCTTCTGTAGGTAAGATGAACACTTGTTTCTTCAGCTGGATGATTTCTTTAACGATTTCTTTTACCTTTTTTTGATATGAAGATGAAGCCATGATGACAGGTACCCGACGCAACGGCGTGCTGAATAGTTCTAATAGTTCTCCTTTTTTCTTTCCCGCCTCCCAAAACCACGTTTCAATGATGGATGAATTTAATAACCCTAGTAGGTAGTGAATGTCCACGTTAACGTCTTTTTTTGGTATTATTCCATAGCAATCAGTGGTGAACAGGCTCATCTCGTCATCTAATGTGAATCTCGTTCGTGTTGTGCGATAGGGGCAAATTATTTTTTTTGTCACGGTTTCGAAAAAATAATGATTGCGATACACGCTATAATCAAACCACCTAATTTTTCCTTGTCTAAGCAGTTTTTTTCGATCGGACCCTTGGATGAGTAGTTCTTTTACTTGTTCTAAATATTTCTTTGTTTTAGGATAAGCATCAAGTTCGGCGATTTGACGTGGATAAATGATTACCTTATCAGTGGGTTTCGTGAAATACATTTGAATGTCGCTATTGGTTATTAATGGTCTTAGTAATTCTGCTTCCAAGTGAAGTAAGCGTGCTTTGACCTTGGAAAGGACAAATACATCTTTTTTTCCGGGTGACATTCCCTGGAAAACATATGCAATGCCATGAATGATGTCTTCGTCATTCTCTAAGGTCAACTCATCCAAATCAAAATCTAATGGATAATAAATGAGAATGGCTCTTGGGAGGTCACCGAGAGGCAAGACATTTACTCCGTTTTTCCTTAGTTTCATGAGTAAATTCCATTGGGATGTTAATACCCACTTTCCCAGTCCTAAACAAGAATGAGGAATGTAATGCAGTTTTTCACTTTCATTTGCTTCTGAAAGCGCATCACCACTCCTTTTGTGCAATTCTAATAGGCCACGAATGATAGTTACCAATTCTTCGCGGTTATTGGATTTTTTCTTGGAATAAATGAGAATGCAAGTCGAATGAGAAGTTTGTCGAAACACGGGAGTGTTTTCTAGAAGGATGATTTCGTGAATCATTCCTTTCTTCAGCATAAATTCTTTTAATTTGTCTGCATTATCATTTTCTAGCCAATAATCTTCGATGATGAAGCCAAGAAGACCATGGGACTGTAAATGTTGAATGCTGTCAATGAGAAAATAATAGTAGATATCAGATTGACTTCGAAACCAGTGTTTCCACCAATGAGCCCTCTTGAAATATTCATGATACCATGTTTTCTTGGAACTTCCTTTACCTTTCCCTCGTATTGAAAAATAAGGAGGATTTCCAATGATGACGGTAAAACCCTTATCAGCCTTGAGGACAACTTCGTTTCGTTGCCTGTCGAACTGGAAGAATGAGTCCCACCACGTAAAGATCCAATTAAAAATGCTCTTACTGGGAATGTCAATTCCTATCTTCAAGAATTCTTTCTTAGACCATTTCCGGGAATAAGCAATTAATTCTTGACATTTCTCGAGGAACGAAGTGATGCTTGTCGTTTCATTTAGCCATTCTTCTTTCTTGTTCCATTGCAAGAGTAATTGCTTGATTGTTTCCTGAAGTTCGGGAGTTGACAATTCCGTGATTTGCTCAGCAATGCTGATATGCAATAGGGCATCTCCATTTTGAATGAGCCAATGGCTCAAAGCTGTAATTAGTCTTCCGAGTTTTACTGAACGTTGATTTGCTGGTATCTTGAGCATGGCTGACACGCATAACTTGAGTCTCGTGAGAAAAACGGATCTTGGATCCTTATCTATTCCCCTTAGCTGAGAAATCAATTGAATGACAGCCATTCTGTCGTGTTTTAGTGATTTTGGAAGTATTTTTTGGAATTTTCCATTGTTTTGGTGTGTTGTTAATTGTTGATATCTTTCTACGGCGAAAATTATCTCAATTCGTGTTTCCCAGAGCATTTCGAATGCTTTAATTAAAAAGATTCCAGAGCCACAGGCTGGGTCTACTATCGTTATCTGATGAAATGAATTCAAGATGTCGTGTAAACGGTTAATTGTTAGTTCAATATCATCCTCTTCTTTGGATCTTTTGACAAGATTTAAGATTTCTGTCAACAAGTGCTGTAATTTTTGATGGAGTGTTTCTTCGAGTATTTTATTGACAATGATGGGAGGCGTAAAAAAGGTGCCTCTTGCCTTTCGTTCTTTAGTCATGTATTCTTCAATTAACATTCCAAGGAGGTCATCCTCAAGGAAGAGTTTTCTTAGTTCATTTTCATCAAGCAATTCTAGTGAACGGGAAATGATTGCCACGTTTTCGTCATTGATTAGATGAGAAAGCGAAAAAAAATTCATCCATTCTTTGAGAGAATGAGCTCTTGGATTGAAGAATTCTACTTCTTGATGGTGATTGGTTCGTTTTAGTACGATGTTCTCGAGAAATGACTGGCTTGCAAGCTTGAGAAAGATCGGAATGAATTCTTTTTCCACCAACCTAGAGAAGAAATAAGCACATAACGCGAGGAAACAGCATTCTTTCGTGTAATCATCATCAATCATTGAGAATAGTCTTTTCACGTGCTTGATTAGTCGCATTCTAAGATAAAATCGAATCACATCATTTAAAATTTTCGTGGTCGACAATTACATGGATTTTGAAGAAGTAAATGTTTCGAGAGGTTGATATTTACTAATGTGATCCTTACAGAATCCCTGCAAGAAAATCCCGTCCCCTTAGGAATGACACGATGAAGTAGTGTGATTACGAGATCTTGTAATCGAGTACCAGTTGGATGTTACGTCAACGTCAAGATACATCCCACTAAGGGATTGGTATGTTGGTCATTAAGCCACATCAGGTTGCAAGACGAGCGTGGCACGAAGAGTAAGGAACACGATAACAAAAAGAAACTCAAAGAACATGGCAACATCCTCAAGAGTCACTGTAATGTCTTGGCATGATGTCGAGTCTTCGATTTTTGGAGAAGATGCTTTCATACAGATCGATTACGGTGGTACCGTCGAAAATTATCTCTTGTTTCACCAAAAGTGATGCTTTTAAATTAATGATCGGAAAAAAGTAAATTGTCCTTACAGCTTTCCGTGATGGCGTGACGGAAGGGGATGACGAACTGAGGGCTTGCCATGCAATGACGATGGACGCAAGTAAGGTTATGATGACGACGTCAGCAGTTGAGTTGGAGACAACCTAATGAATGATGATAGTGGACATCAATCGGAAGTAATGCTGAAAGGGTGAAGATGATTTGCCTCGTAAGGGAGACTTAGGAAGTGACCGAATGTTGCGGCAGGTTGACGAGCAGGTGGACAGTGGCAAGGCCAAAGTTTCCTTCCCAGGGAAGTTGGGCCATTCTACCTCACGTCCCTTGCAGCTTCTTAGGAGAATGTTGCGGCAAGCTGTTCATTGTCGGTTTACCTCGTGGTTTCGTGATGCTTTGAATCGCACCAAGTCATTGGTAAGGTAGGCTTTCTCATCTTTTACGGTGTCTACTTTCATCAAGATCCTCGTGGTCCTTGAGCTCATCCTTGTCCTCGAGTTCCCCAGTGTATATCTAACGAATGCCTTTTCAACGGACGAAAAAATTAAGATATGCTGGATGTTTCTTTTTGATTTTGTCGAATACATCGAGTGGTTGTTCAGGCCCTCTCGTAATGATTTGATCCGAAAACTTACCATTTCCTCTTTTTACATTCCAGTCTTTTGGCTGCTAGGATGCCTCGTGCTGCTCCTTCCCGCACGAAGGTGGCATTCCAGCGAGTTCCTTTTTCTGATGGCACTGCAAGGACAAACCTTGTTTGTGATCTATTCGGTCACCTACATCGTGATGGAGCTCTCTTCAATAGCCTATTTCTTTCCAGAGGACTTGTATGAGAGGACGCCTTATTGGTGGCTCAACGCGCTTGTTCACGTGGTGGTCATCATCTTGTTAGTGCAGCAGCATCGGCGAGATCAATTGTTTCGGTCTTCTCGTGATACGTCCTCTTCAGAATCCATGGAAGACCTCTCTAGTGGTCTAGATCCTGATCAAGAAAGGAAATTACCTGTCAATGTGTGGCGTGGTAAAACGGAGAAAATCTTTCCTTGTCGCGTGACCACGAGTGATGTCTACCGTACATCATCAGTCTCTCCAGCTCTCTTCATCTGGGCTTCCACGTGGGGAACGATCTTGTTTGCTACATATTTTGCGGAAGCCAGCATCGATTTTCTATATCTGTTTCCATTTCTATTTCAAGGAATTCTTCCTACCTATTATGTCATCCGCGATGCTCATAACCTCATCCACTTGAGAACGGTGACTTTTCTCGTGTGGAGCACGGTAGGAGCTCTAATGTTTGCCATCATTCTATTCCCTCGCTGGAAAAAGGAGGTAGCTCTCGGCATTGGTGAGCCTCATTCTTCAGAAGAGGTTGATGGTCTTGATGGTAGTGATGGAGTCGGCAAGCCGAGATTTTGGAAACGGTTCATCAAGTTATCGCTGCCCTATGTTCTGTATAGTTATTACGTAACTCAGAGTGTCGATGTGCCGGGTCTCCTTGTAGATCAGATCATATTGGACTTGGTAATGATGACAGACCCACAAGAGCAGTATGACGTTCCTGTGACGTTTCTTGGGCATCTCTTGGGACCTTTTTTCGTCCGGGGCATTCCTGGTGTCATCATCTACTTGATTTCCCTCTTTGATTGCTTGTTCATTCCATCCATTCCAAATCTGGTCCGATTATTCGTTTCGTTTTTCTTGGCCTTCATTGCCACGTGTTGTTGGTACTGGTGACACATGCGAAGACAAAAGACCCTTGTTAGCGTGAATATCGTGTCTACCAAGCCAGAAGATTCCCTTTCCCGCAAGCATTCTTTACGAATCGTTCAAGATCTTTCTTCCATTTCCAATAAGCCTGGAAATCAATCGAGGATAGACGTCGAGCTTCATCCATTTCGTCGTTCTCTTTCATTACTCTTGGGGAAGATATGGTCCTTTCCTTTTTCTTGACGCTGATTCGTGTTGGGTTGGCATTGGTGGCCCTTCAGAACGCGTTCTTGATAGGATATCCTCTTTTTCGCGTGGTGTGGGGAGCACGCTTGTACCTTTTTGGAGCCCTAGTCTTGTTTCGTTCGTTTTCCCTTTT
>JAJRXH010000140.1 GCA_024276395.1 archaeon | reverse complement strand
GGCAGCCTCCTCGTTTCACGATCCCTCGTCATGTCTCCTCACGTGGACCATCAGTGGTGAAAAATCGGACGTGATTCTCAAATAACGGAGTTTGAAAAACAGGGGTTTTACGCCAAGGGATTGCCACACCGACTTCTTTCCCATCGCATTCCCGAGAAACCTCGGAAACGACGACGTGACGGCGCGCTTCAGAAGGTTAAGGTCACGAGACGGACCTTCATCCGGAAACCCCTACTTTACAACATAGGCATGGAACCCTCGCGCTTTAGTGCGGGGAGGATGTCAATGGGTATCATGTCGATCGACATTAACCTATGAATGAGTCTTACTTAACATCAGCATTCTTAATCAATTTGATGATTTATTATTCCCGGGGTTTTCTTTTTTCTCAAATTTCCGGACTAGGAGCAATGCTTCTGATGAGTCTATAATCATCACTGGTAGTGTCTCTTGAAAGCGTTTCTTTTTGGAATGAATGCTTCTTACATCTTCAGTGACAAAATGGGCTCTGTGCTTGAAACTTAGAACAAGATAAGGAACGTCTTTAGGTTCTAAGTCTAGCAGCTTGGCTAACATCACGATTTCAGTCTTTTTTCGAACAGTCTTCATGAGATCTCTAGATAAAGGGAGTTCAAAGTCAAGAACACATGTTGGTGAATTGAGGATGCCCCAAAAATGTTTTTCTACTGGCTGATGAGTGGTCTTTTTTAACACGCTGAGCACTTCTAGGAGGCAATAGCTATTCACGATGATGGTTACTGATTCCGGGAGTTGAAGGCATCTCTTGAGCAGAGCATGGGGCGGATCATGGCCATGAAGTGCAAGTATCCACGTGCAGGCATCAAAGACGAGTTTAATCCTCGCCAAAGATCATTGCCTCCACTTCTTGTCTTTCGCGTTCCACGAGAGATTTCAGTTCTTTTTCAGTTAGTTTCTTGCTAGCCTTGACGATTTGTTCCAAGCTTCTCAATGGATCTTCTTTCCAGGTAGCATGTCTTTCTGCCGAAGAGACTCCTAACTTGGTAAGGCCGACTTCTAAGACCTGTCTTCTCACGGCATCGCGAACAAACTCTGCTTTGCTTGTATATCCGAGTTCTCTAACCAATCTCTCTATCAATTGATCAAGATTTTCATTGACTTTGATGGTCCATGTTTTCATTTGATAACACCCAAGTGTTACATCACTCTTTGGGTATTTAAATATTCATTCAAAATCTCATGCCCGATAACCAGAAATTGAAGGAATTATGGATGCTATTTCAAGGATGCACGCATTTAAGATCGATAAAAAAGATTTCAACTCAAGAAATTTTCGAAGAGGAATGAATCATTTGGTTGTCCTGAAACGTTCATTTTTTGATTTTTTCCAATCAAACCGAGGAAAATGGCTCGTGAGGCATGGTTTGTCCACGAAGCTTGCAACTCTCGCCGTGTT
This sequence comes from archaeon, assembly GCA_024276395.1. Lineage (GTDB taxonomy): Archaea > Asgardarchaeota > Heimdallarchaeia > Hodarchaeales > S146-22 > JAJRXH01. The sequence continues at coordinate 3,657 of JAJRXH010000140.1, read as the reverse complement.
AGGGGTGGCAGGCCAGATTTTTGCTGAAATGAATTCATGTTCCTAACCAGTGAAGTTCATCAAGCTCGGCTCTAGTGACTTGCAGTTCGAGGTGGATGATGTGGGCGGGCATGTTGGTCACGGCTTCCAGGTCGTTGGTCGTCACGTACTCTTGGGTGCGTCCCACGGCTTCCTTGGCGGCCACGTCGGGTTTTTCACGCACGGCTTCGGCTTTCACGACAATCACCAAGAGACGGTAAGGCGTCGGTGGTATATAAAATTTTGGCTGCGGGGGTGGTTGGATATGGTTTTCATCACGTGCCCCACCCATGCGATGCGTGGTGGTGGAAGTTTCGGACGCCACGCGCTTGCGGACGAAACTGGTGACTATGACGTGCGTGAGGGGAACGCCAGCATCTTGCATCTTGCGTCGCGCGTGACGGAACTCACGTCGCACCACGGAACGACGGGGCCACAAGTTTTCGATGTACTTGCCTTCGTGACAGTAGGAGACGTCGGGTTTCTGGTGACGATTGCTAGTTTCGGAAGGCAAGAGTACTGATCTTGCCATGCTGCCTGGTGCGGTACACTTTCGCAAGAGAAGGTCACACCCGTCCACTTCGACCATGAACTCTCGACAACGATAGACCGAACGCAGCAGATTTTGCGCTGCGTGGACGAGCACCGCTTGTCCAAACGAGCGTGCATCGCTTAACTTGAGCGAGAAGAGCTGCGTGGTCTCAATCATGAGGGTTTCGATGAGTTCGATCATCAAGAATGAAATGTCTCTTTTCAACCTTAATTGAATGGGTACAATTCTGAGAGATTAATCGCTGCGACAATGTAGATGTCAAAATCTAGGAGTGTATCACTGATGAGCTTCTCTAGAATTTCGAGTGATTCTTGTAATTGAGCAAAAACGACCGAAATTTCCACAAAGCTTTCGGCCAAGTCATTTTTCAAGATTGTCGGGCTTCATCAATCTTTCCAACTTCCATCGAGATTGAACCGAAATTATTCAAAACTAAGGAGGCATCCCTTTTTTGCCCGCGCTTGAGGAAAAATTTGACGTTTTTTTTCGAGTGGTATGGTGCTTGTTCGTAATTTCCAAGTATCCTATGAATTTTTCCGAGATTGGCATGAACACGGGCCATGCTTTCTTTATCATCAAATTTTTCCTTGATTTGAAGAACAACTTCCAAGGTTTTTAAAGCCTCGTCAAGACGACCCAAAAACTGATACGCCATTGAAAGATGCATCAAGGATGCAGATCTCTCATTTTCACGTTTGAGTGCAAGGAACTGTCGCTTACACTTGCTGAAGCATGATAAGGCGTTTTCGATGTCGCTTTTCCCAAGATAAACCAATCCAATATTTCCTAGAGCCATTGTGACAACATCTTCCATGTTTAACTGTTAAGCTAGTTCTAGGCTTCTTCGAAAATGATCTAAAGATTGATCAAACTGCGCCATGGAATAATACATCACTCCAGTATTCATCAAGAGAAGAGAAAGCTTGCATCGTGAATCCCTCTTGATTTCCCCCGAAGAGTGACTCACTTTCCAAGTAACGTGTCAATGCCTCTTCAACGTGACCTTGCTTCCAGAGGATGCTTCTCTTTGTCATCAACAACAGTCCCTTGAGATACTTGAAGTCATCTGAAGAAAAATCATCGCCATGCTCCTCAAGAATTTGCATTCCTCGCTTGATTTTGGACAACGCCACTTTTAATTCAGATTTCAAGCTGTACGCCTCGGCCTGCACTGAAGGAGCTCAATTATCAAGTACATCGACCCATTTTTCCCCATTCTCTCCATCAACTGATTCAAAATACTTAGTGATTCATCTGCACTTCCCGATTCAAGTAATGCTCTAACTTTAAGGACCGTGACCCTTGTTTCAAACTCTATTGGCAAGCCAGAATCAGTTCTTTGCAATGAGGTAATTCCACTCTAATGCTTTTTTGGAATGCCCCGCACTAATCAACTTTTCTATATTCTGAAGATCTATTTCATCATGTTTGTTCATCAAGCTGTTCATCAAGCATCCCATTACAAGTTATTAATTAGGAAAGAATTTACTCAGTAGGTTGGAAGTAGGAGGAATAAGCGAGTTTGCCAAATCTCTATTTAAAATTTTTATTTATCATGTTTAAAAGCAGTCTCATCTTACGAGAGTTATTCAGTTCTTCCTATCATTTAGAAATGGTTGTTAAAACCAACACGTTCCTTTAAATACTCCAAGGACAAGTGAATGACTCTCTGTCAATGGCTTGTCAGTCACTTTCATGGACGATGACAGCAGCTAACAAGTGGTTTCCAGGATCCGTGAACTTGGGCTTTCCGGATTCATCCACGTAAATCAAGTATATCGTGTCTCACCTTCCAATCAGTGTTTTGATGCTTATTTTTCGAGTTATTTTCATGTTGCATGTAGAGACAACTCTTTATATATAAATAACCAGTAATCATTTCCATCTTCCCCACAGAACACGGTTTCTACAACTGATAGCAGGTGGAATTTCGCGAAAAATTGTTTCACTCAAGAACATGAGATTGAATGACAAAAAAGAAGATCAATCTTTATAGAACGGAAGAAAACGGAAATGGAATTCTTGTTGGAACATCTTCCAGAAGGCGATATTGAATCCCAACATGACGTTTTTATCGTATTCTTTCAGGAAATACGGACTTTGAGACTGAGGGACGGGCTGTTTTTCACGACGTGGTATCATTCGATCGTGTTCAAGGCCATCAGTTTTTGGCTTGCTTGATCGAGTACTTACTCATTGTTAACAAGAGTAGGTGATACGTTCCTTCCTTCCGACTGGCATGAGCGAAGGGCGTGGATGGACGGCTTTTTTCGTGGGTAAAAATGACAAGGCAAGGTGATGCGAGACCTTCACGTTTCATCACGCCGTGTTTCTCATCATTGAATGCTGGGTTCCATGATCACTAGCACGTTGTCATTAATTCGTGGATGTAGTCTGTCAAGGTGGTAAGCATTAATGGGACACGGTAGTCTTGACAGAACGTGGACAACATCAAGCTTCACTGGAAGGAAGCAAGGAAGTTAACTTTTTATATTTTGGAAACGAGTAATTACATGATGAAAGAAAAAATGGCTGGGAACGAGTAGATCATGATGGATGCCAGTGAATTTCCGATCGAACAATTCCTTGAGATATTAAGGAACCGTCCGGATGTCCGACGAGAATTGCAAGAACTACTCTTGAGAGATTATACCAAGGAGGGGGAACCATCACTATTGGAGATCTTGCATGACATGCTCAAGGAGCTGAAGCAGCTTCGAGTGGACATGGATCGACGGTTTGAGGCCCTCCAATCGGATATGGATCGACGGTTTGAGGCCCTCCAATCGGACATGGATCGACGGTTTGAGGCCCTCCAAGCAGAGCTGAAGCAGCTTCGAGTGGATATGGATCGACGGTTTGAGGCCCTCCAATCGGACATGGATCGACGATTTGAGGCCCTCCAATCGGACATGGATCGACGATTTGAGGCCATGCAGAATGAATTTCAGAAAGTACGACGTGACGTGGCGGCAGTTTCTTCTCGATACGGCCTTCGGTTAGAAGACATTTTCCGGGAAGTATATAGCGATGCCTTGCAGATGCATGGGATTGATCCTGATTCCATTAGACGGTTGTTTGTTCTT
>JAJRXH010000139.1 GCA_024276395.1 archaeon | reverse complement strand
CGGATGAAAACCTATGAGCAGGTTGGGACGGTTGCTATCATGACACGGGCACTCGCTGGTGTGACTGAGGAGACTTTAGTAACTTGTCTGCCTGGCAGTCCCAATGCAGTTCGACTCGGGCTTGAATTGATCATTCCAGAAGTCAAGCATGTTTTGGGCTTATTATATCGGTGAAAAAAAGATGAAAAATCGAAAATTAAAGTCAAAGGAAAAAATTTTGAGTAGAAAAGGAGCTACATTTCCAAAAGGATTGCTATCACTAGAAGATGTCATGTTAGTCGTTAAATCTGGTGATTCAAGTGCCAATGCTGGTGCCATCTTTAGTTTCACGGGTGTGGTTCGGTCGAGTAGTCTTGAACACCATTCCAGGGTTAAGGAGATTGAGATTGAAGGTTGGGAAGAGGAAGCTGATCGAATTTTGGATTGGTTGGCTCAGGACGTGGAGAAACTTTTTCAGCTAGTAGATTGCCGTATTTATCATGCAATTGGGCGCTTTCGATTGAATGAAGAGATGGTTTATATCGTAACTGCTTCGGCACATCGAAAAGAAGGATATGAGGCATTGATGCATGCCATTAATCGATATAAGGAAGAAGTTCCTTTATGGAAGAAAGAAATTTATGAGGATGGCACGAGCAAATGGGTCTCAAAGAAAAAGTGGAAACGACCGCATTTTAGCTATCATTAAGATGAAAAAAGGAAAGATTAGAAGTGGTCTGATTAGATTAGATCCTAATAATAGTCACATTAGGTCACTAATTTTCCGACACTTTCATCTATCTCAAAGATTTTCCTCACGAGTTCGACATCTTTATAGAACAACGATTGATCACCCAGCCAATCTCGCAATTCAGAGCCATGCCTCTGTTCAAACTCTTTTACGAATTGTTGCAGCTTTCTTCTGATTTCGGAAGAGGCTTTGTCGGAGAATACTGCTGCTAGGATGTTTTGACCGTATTCGATGGTTAGGAAGACATCACCGTGGTCGATTGACCTTAGGAGTTCCTTTGATTGTACAGCTTCCTGTGCAAACGAAGTAATGGCAGCAAAGAGACCAGCTACTAATGCTGGTTCCACCACTGATTCTTCTCGGAACAAGAACGTGAAGATGCTTCGTCCATCAATCATCATCACGTGGAGTGAATCAAGTGATACCTCTTCGTAGGAATATCCGAATTCTTCTCCTAGGAATACCATGTAACGCTTGAAACCTGGAATGATTTGGTAGAGATCATTGATTTCATTCTGGATGATGTCAATATCTTTATTTAAGATATCACTTATTTCTTTCACAGATGGGGTCTGTTCTGGATGTGGTATCAAGAATTTGTTTATTTCCGTGAACGTTCGGAGCTCGGAGAGTATCTTTTGATTATTAGGTATATCTTGAAATATGATTTTGAGATCGAGGGGTTGATGTGCTTCCTCTGAAGTCAAGTCTTTTTGTGCGTTACCTAAGAGGATTTCCGTAACCTCATCAATGGGATTGTCTTTTTCGTCATGTAGGGTGAATAGTTTTGCAATGGGCTTGGTGCTTGCTATGATGGCAATTGCCTTCCAAAATACGGGATGTGTTAACTCACTGTCTTCCTTGAGATCAATGGTTAGGAAATTATTTACATGATGGTACAAATCCTTGAGGCTAATTTCGGTAGCATTAGATTTTTCCATTTGTGAAATAATGACACTTAGGGATGCAATGATTGCTTTCCATTCTAGGGATTTTCCTGAATCTGTGAGCAAAAATCGATATGAATTTGGTTGTTGCTCGAGATCTTCAACGGAACTAAGGACCCATCGTTGGCTGAGAACCGTCTTAGTTAGAATATTTGTTTTTTCTGGATGATGAATGGTCTTGATGTGATGTTTTACTTGTAAAAGGTGAACAAATAGCCCGAAAAACAGTAAAACTGTTAATTCTCTGAAAAAGATGTATGGAGCACTTAGAAGGGCCAAGACTTCCTGCCCAGTTCCACTGAAGCCGGACTCCACAAAGAAAGTTTCTGGGATGATGATAAATAGTCCACCAAACATGCCAAATTTCAAGATGGATGTAATCCAAAAGTTTTGCTGACTTGCCGTAAACAAGAAATTACTAATGGTAATGAAGGTGGGAAATAGCACGGGAACGAAATAATCCGAAGGTGCTGAGTTGGGATGATACATTGGTAGTCTGAAGACGGGAATTTTGCTCTTTTGGAAGAATTGCTTAAATGGATGGTAAATGAAAAAGCCAAGAAACAAAGAATACAGAAACCCAACGACAAAGATGCTTATGGCATTTCGTCTAACATTCCAGTTATATCTCCGGAAAAAGATTGCCAAGAGGACTAGGATGGTGAGTTTCAAGTAGAGGGTCATTGTATAATAAAAAGTGACAGCATGGGGTCTCAGGAGGAAATCTGCGTAAATGAAATCAAAGAACACGATGCCGCTGTACTCAGCTAGGGAGATGATGAGAAGAACAATGATGGTGATGGAAATCATTTTTATTGTTCGTAGGTTTGCTTTTTGATTCACGCCTCGTGCCAAGCCACCTAGAGTTGACTTTAGTAATGAGAACCATTTCATGGGTGAGAGCGCTCGGACAAGTAATCGTTCTGAGGGAATTGCCGTGCTGATGGTACGGGATTTTTTTATCGTGTTAAGCATCTGATAGAGAAGATATCGGGAAATGGGTTCGAAAATGTCCAAGAAAAGAACGAAGAATAACGTGACCATTATGAAATAAATGATGAAGAAAATCACCACGAAAATTTGTTCTGGAAATTCCACCAAGAATAAAATCGAAGCAATGATGGACATGAAAGCGCCTACGGTTACTAAACTTTGGTACATTGTCTGATACAGTCTTGAGCTGATTCCTGGGTCACCTCTGAGACTAAAATTACAAGCTTTTAGCAAGTAGACTGAAAAGACGATCGTGGCTAGATAGACGAAAAAAATCTCCAAGAACCATCCCATTGGTGTTCCTTGCAGGAGGGTGGGATTTTCTTCTTGTCCTAATATTTTTAATAAACTCATCAAGAGAAAGAGTGAGATTGGTAAAATTGCCATGATGATCTGGAATAATTCTTTTTCATTACGAAAGTTACTAGTTCTCACTCTTTCGATGATTTCATCTAATGTTTTTTCTCTAGGTAATTCATAGGAAATTTGGTCGAGGTTATCACCGAGCGTGATTAATTGCCGAGTCCGTGCCTGCGCCGCTCTAATGTTGTCCACATCGACTAAAGGTGCATTGGGATCGTTTTCGTCATACTCTTTACTTGCTTGTTCATCATTTTTGTTGTTTTCTTCAATTTTGATGCTCAAGTTGGCGATGTTTTGATCTTTGGTTCTTTGATATACCTGAAGAAGTAAGATGATTAACGCTAGGAAAGCACCTGCGATGAATACCGGTGGAAGGATGAGAATGGGATATTGCAAGTAAAGGATGATTGCATTGGCAATCATCTGTCCAATATATTTGGTGAAGGTATAGAGATCTGGTTCCCAGATAGTGCTAAAGATTTTTGGGCCAATATACCTTGAGTCTGGAGGGTAATGATAGATTTGGACTTGTTCAAAGGCTCTTTCATTAGGGACGATGAAATTTAAAATTGCTGGAATGACATAATAAAGGAACCAAAAAATGACAAAGCCCAGATAAAATCTGGAATAAATGGCCCTTGTTAGCCTTAGCCTGTTCTTTTTTCTTTCATAATGACGGAAAAATAATTCAGGTAGTCCCGTGATGATGATGGGAATTAAGAAGATGAAAGTTGTGAGGAGAAGACTCAGAATCAAGGTTATAGGATCTGCAGCTAACAAATCATCTAGAAGACTCATGATTTTCCACCATTTTCTTTTTTCTTGCTTCTTTTTTAGCAATTATTTGAAATAGTGTAGACTTTCACGCTTGACGGTGTAGTCTTACCAACTTGATAAAGTTTGCTTTTTATCAAGGAACCTCATGCAAATATTGTATTGTTTGTCATCTTTCATTACTTACACTCATTGTATCTCTTTCGATTGAATGGTCCAGGAGTTGATCGGCGACTTCTTGTTGTTAACAGATCGATTTAGCTTTTTAACGGCATTGACCATGCAGTAACATCCATTTTTATTACGGAACGCACCACCATGGTCCTTAACCCTTCAAGATGGTAATGAACGGCAAATTTTCATTTTTTCATTTTTTACTACGCGTTCTTTCTGAAATTCATGTTTTTCATACAAGATGCCATAATTCCCGTGCATGTTCTGCGAGTAAAATTTTTAACGATTTTTCCTCGCAAGGTTATTGGCACTTGCATTCCGAGTTGTTCCCGATGTCCATCATTCTCATCATAGCGTGGTCTTATGGGCATTCATTCTTTTCTTATGGTGATGGCGATGACGGTGGTAAGAGGAACAACATTCCCCCGTCGTAGTGTCTGATCATCGTTACACATGACGGAAGTTATCTATAGGGACTGTACATGGAATGGAATGCTGCCCTTCAAGATGTTATCTCTTCTCGAGGGGATCAGTACCTTATTTTACTCTTCCAGCTCAGCGTCATCGATGAAGAGCGTGATTTTTGTTAAGATCATTATCGTGGGAACCTCCTATACTTGGGAGTGGGGAGAGAGCCGGTTGTTCATTCTTCACTTTCATCTGAATCTGTAGTGATCATTGATGCTAGACGTTGGATCATTGCATTGACCCTTGTTGATCCAGTGATTGTTGCTGACCTCGCACTTTTGGCAGCGCTTTTAAGACTAAATTTTACCACATTCAAGGCGATGGTCTTCTTGTCAATTTCTCCAGATTTTAATTTTTCTAGATTTTCGACTAAAACCTCAAATGGGGGAAGGAATTCAAAACGGTAGATGTCTGCTTGAAAGTATTCTCGAAATCGACGCCAGGTGACGAAGCAGATGATGGAGAGAATGACACTGATGGAGGCGACCCAAAATGTGAGAACTCTATAAACTTGGCCAACCTCAAGATTTCCAAATATTTCTGGAAATAGAACTCCTGAATTTGTGATGACTCGTAGCTGCGTGATGTGGAAGCCTAGGAGAATTCCGAGGAAGATGAAAACTAGTCCCTCTCCGCCAATGGTTCGCACCACTTTTGAAATGTAAAAGGGGTCGTCTACGTGCTTTTTAGAGTCTTTTTTCTTTCGTTTCTGTTCCTTCTTTTTCTTTTCTTCTTTTTCAAAGTCAATGATGATTATTTCTTCGGATTTTTCTAGTTCAGATAAGTTGATCTTTTTTGAGATGTTTTGTGCTGTGTAAATCAAGGAGAAAAGGACTAGTAAGAAATCAAGCGTGCCAGCGGTATTGGTAGCGACGTTAGCCGTGGTCATGACCATGGGGATGATGTTTGGAAACATTAGGGCAAAGTAAAATGCCATTGTCGTGTTGAACACATCATTTTTTACGAGATAACCTTGGGTGACGAGGATCATGATGATGGCCATCACGATGAGTAAGGGGCCTACTTGAAAGAATCCTTGATAGGTCAAGTAAATACCAATTCCAAGAGTTATGATGAATATTAGGTCGAAGATCAAGGAAAACACGGCACGTGGCTCATTCTTGGGTTTTCCCATGAATAGTAAACTTCCATTTACCTTGTTGGCTAATAACCCCTTCGAAAATCCGTAGGCGGCAAGTGGGACCATGATGCACCAAGCAAAAAAGGCTAACAAGGGAAAAGCATCCACTAATAAGGAATTAATTTTGGAGGAGAGGACATTTAATTGTTTTGTTCCAACAATCATTGCCACGAAAATGAGTGAAAGGACTGTGATGAGAGGTATGCGAATGAGATTTGCTCTAACTCGTTTTGCTAATAATCCTAAAATGATGAATGAGATTGCAACTCCAATCTCAATGCTATAGATGATGTCTAATTGTTCAAGTGTTAGTTTTATCATGGAATTTTCAGAGGAAATCATCCATGATGCGATGGTACTAATAGCAGCGGTGATGATGATGGCCATCGTGAAGAATATGAACCGCCTGCTAAACAAGACCTTAATTCCAGCTGTTAGCGTGGATCTTAGATACATGTAAAAAGCTTTTTCCACGTAGGACAAATCACTTATGCCTCCTCGTATTAGCTGTTCTATTGAAGTCTAATGCTTCACTTCTCTTAAGCATTTCCTTCACCTTGGAGGTATTCGGACATGTGTGATGAGAGATGGAATCGAGTAGTATCTAGGATTTCTTCTATCATTGACAATTACGGTGGATTTTGGCCGATTCCTTGGCAATTAGCTGCACTAATGGAGGAAGTAGGAGAATTATCTAGAATTCTTCAAGAAATTGAGGGAATTCGACAAGAATCGCGGATGTTGCGGGATGAACTGCTGGCGATGGTGAAAATGGAAATGGGTGACGTGTTTTTTGCACTAGCTTGCTTGGCTATCACCTTGGATGTCAATCTGCTGGAAGCCTTGGGGCAGACGTGCCAAAAATATCAAAACCGCCTCACCTCATGACTTCAAGGAAAAACTTAAATTTGACTCTAAGTAATATATTACATGGGAAGCAAGGAAAACGTAATCATGACGCTCTTGTGAATGAAAACACGCGAATCCTTTTCTATTCCATTGTTTTTTCACTTGATTCGCTTGGTTGAATCAATGATGAAGAATATTTTGTGAGCTGCTCGAGAGGTGGGTGTGATGGCTAATGATGAGAGTACTACTACCATTACGAGCTCCTCTGAGGTTACCGTTACGAGACCGATGAGTAAGACGACGGATAAAGAGGAGATGAAAAATGACAATTCGTTAAGAAATCAAGAGCCTTCTGAAGAGGATGAGTCGACATCTTCGTCGTCAGATAAACAGGTTATTGATTCTCCTCTAGCACGAGAAAAAGAAATCCTTACCAAGAACATAGATGAGGAAGTTGAGCGATTGAAAGAGAAAGTCAAAGTCTTGGAAGATGAAAGAGAAAAATTGTTAAAGGAAGTTGGCACGTGGAAAGATAAATATTATCGAGCTCTTGCAGATTATCATAACTATCAAAAACGGGTTGATGAAAAAATAAAACTTGAACGTCAACGGGCTCAAGAAGAAATCATCTTGAAAATTTTACCAATCATTGATACCATTGAAAGGGCAAGGACGAGCATTACCATTGATACACCGCTGAAGGAAATCATCAAGGGCTTTGATGTGATTCAACGGCAAATTCAGCAACAGTTAGACCGTCTTTCTATCATTGAGATAAAACCAGAAGAGGGGGCATCTTTCGATCCAAGGTATCACGAAGCTCTTCTCTCCGAGGAGAATGACCAACATCCAGCTGGAACCATTCTTCAAGTCCTTGAAAAAGGCTATCAATTCAAGTCAAAAGTAATACGTCCAGCAAAAGTTAAAGTCGCTCGAGAAAAGCAATGAATGAGGAAAATGGAACTTACTAATGAAGTTAAAATCTCAGATGCGGAAGAGTAAAACAAAGTAAAGCGGAGGTAGAATAGCATGAGCAGTAAGAGATCAAAAGCAATTGGAATTGACCTTGGCACTACTTTTTCGGCAGTGGCTGTCATGGAGGGTGGTAAACCAATCATCATTCCAAATTCAGAGGGAGATCGTACCACTCCATCTGTAGTATATTTTTCAAAGACGGGAGAACGGATTGTTGGAAAGCATGCCAGAAGAAAAGCCATTGTCGAGCCAGAAAGAACAATTCGTTCCATTAAAAGAAAAATGGGTACGAAATATCGCGTGACCATCGATGACAAGCAATATTCGCCCGAGGAAATCTCTGCCATCATCTTACAAAAGCTCAAGCGTGATGCAGAAGCCT
>JAJRXH010000138.1 GCA_024276395.1 archaeon | reverse complement strand
AGGTCATTTTAAAGTAGGGTTTGAAATACGTGGAAAGGAATTTTACGCAACAACCACAAACACATTGGCTTTAGATAGAATTGATGATGACTTGCCAGAAAGAGATTATGGTAGATATTACGTAACTCAAAAACAAGCTCTTATAAGCTTGTATGAAGAAGTTAAAACGAGTAATGAATTATAAATTTAGAAAGAGATGAGCACAGCAAAAGAATTTAAACAGCAACTGACAACAATTAGACAGACAGTTATTAACAAGATTTATTCAACAGCAAAATGCTTCGAAACATATGAAGCAGAAGGTGAATTAGATTCCTCAGTTAAAATGTCTGACGGAATTGATGAGCAGGATGGTCACTACATGGCAACAGAAGTTAAGTCAGATGGGACGATAGTTGTTAACTATAATTTCAATGACCTTGATGTTTCCCCTGAAACTTGTGAAACAGAATTCTTAATTGATGTTCTTGAACAAATGGAAATTACATTGGCGAAACTTCACTTAGAATTCGCCTGACCGTAGGTTAAAAAAACCTACTTTGTAGGTGACAAAACAAAAAGAATTTCGTACCTTTGGTGCATGAGAGCACCGAAAAAACCAAAGTTAGATTCAATACGAGAGAAGAAATTCTCAAAAGAAATAAAAGGGCTGAAACATCTCCCTCACAACGATACCATCAAACGGGTGGATTCGAAGTTGTTTTCACTTGATGCCAACAGACTCTGTCATTACAAGCCAGAGTTATTAGCATCAGAAGAATACAAAAGATGTTTAGAGTTATTTGAAAGACGTTTACCCGCTGAGCAGGCTCTCCCCACACAACAAGCTGTGGTGATGACCCAGATGCGCATGCAGCCAACATCCGATTCGATGTTCCTTAAGGAGATGAAGAATCAGGTAGTCCTCCAGGATATAGCAGTGGATACAATCCGCTCCTTGTTCGACATCCCTGAACATATTAATCTTCTCCCTAATATAACAGATGAAATGGATTTGGATACAGACCAGGAAGATTCTCCCGAACCCTTTCTCTCCCTCGATGAGGATAAGAAGAAAAGGGTGTGGGATGAAATCCAGAAGAGAACAATACTCAATGGTCTTGTCCACGGAAGTGCAATGCATATTTGGAAGTCAGCTCACTATATTATCAAAGAGAAAATCGACAAGGTTGATGATTTCTTGATGACACTCTACGATGAGTATACAGCTGCAGTTAGCTGGCTCACTTGGCAGACAGACCCTGATTCATTTCAACAAAACGTTGGAGCCACATTAGGATTTAATAAGCTGGAATTCGAAGAGGAGGGTGAACCAGAAGTGAACGTTCATTGTCATGCTGTTAATTTCCCAGTGCTGCTCCACGAGCTGACCAAGGGTGCCATGGATTATTTAATATCCAGAGGTATACCCAAGGACTTCTCTGCAGAGGAGCTGGAGTACTATTACGCTAAGGCCGATGCTTATGAAAATGAGATTTGGCATTACCTAATGTCTCCAACCATATGGATTAAGTTAATCGAGGCCGCAGATGTGGCCACCCAGGATGTACCTGCGGTGATTGCGAATCTAACACAGCTGTCCTACCAGGAACTCACCGAGGTCCTCAGGGCATGTATAGATTCAAAAACTCAAGGAAAAATGAAACTTAATCAATTTAAAATCGTATAATAAGGATAGAGATGAAACAGATGACTGAACCGCAGGTGCTACCTGCTCCAATTACAAAACCAAAGCCGAAGAGAGAATCTCCGAAGCCAAAACCAAGAGAGAACGACCCATGGACAGTGCCCGCACCGAAAGTGAATCCAACTCCAAAAGCATTTAACAGTCATGAAGAAGAGAAATTTCAATAAAAAGAAGATGGTAGTTAGTCGAGGAGAGCATGATATGCTCCGAGATATAATGACTGATGCTGCATTCTTTGATACATTCACAGTATGTGACAAGTTGGTTACAACTATGTTAGCTGAAGCAGCAATGGTTCATGTAGCATTCACAGATATTTTACAAGTTAACGCAGCAAAATTAAATTAATGAGAAAGAAGAGAACATATGATGAAGTAATAGTAATTGATAAGCCGTCTGTTAAGTCGGGTATTAAGACGCTTGATGCTTTTCTTTCTAACAACGGAGGCTTTGAACTTGGCAACCTAATTCTTATGACAGGAACTTCAGGTGCAGGTAAGACAACACTTTGTAAATTGTTACAAAAGTGGATTAAGGAACCAACAAATTTCCACGCACTTGAAAGCTTGGCTTCCT
>JAJRXH010000137.1 GCA_024276395.1 archaeon | reverse complement strand
AGTTCACTTGATTGGAGGAAAGAACACGTGTATTATGGTCACGCATAAAAATGCTGAAACTTCTCGTTGATCAAGAGAATTGCCATTTTAGAGGGTGGTGATGGTTACCGACTTCCATTCGAATTTTTGCGGATTTGTTCTAAATGAAATCCTCATTCTAAAAAATGGGGAAGCGGATGCAGAACTGGGATATGATCAAGATTTCGCTTACTTGCTGCTTAAATGTTAAAAGATCATCTATTCATGGGTAGATGGAGACCATGGGCGAAAGTAATAACAAGAGACGACACGAGTTAAATGGAATGCCCTTTATCTTAGGTCTGGCATTCACTGGAATTAGCGTGGTCGAGTTATTTTATCGGAATGTCCTTTTCCCACCGTTAAAGGCTTTCCTTTACGATGCATTTATCTTGCCGCTAATGGGCATGATGTGCATCAAGTTCGCGGGAAAGTGGAAAGGCTTTCACCAGTCGGAATTGATCTCAGACCTGACGGAGACAGCTGAAGGAAAGTTAATGGCAGAAAGTACTCTTTTCTTCCTTCCCTTCATGAAATATTGGCGATTTTGGCTCATGGGATTCATCGTGATGACGCTTTGGGGAATAGTCGCTGGTTATTTTTTCAAGTCGTTAAATATTGTTTCAATGTTGTTATTTTTCACCTCTTTAGGGAGTATTTACTTGTTAGTTGAGTTCATTCACGTGGTACAGTTACGTTCCCCTGAGAACAATCAATTCTTGAGTATCTTGTTAATAAAAAGGTCATCTTTTGGCATTTCGCAACTGAGAACACGGTTGATTGATGGAAGTCACGTGTTTATTGTTTTTCTTTTGATCACTTTAGTGTTACTTATTCCACGATTACCAGTTTTCATACTTGCTGGTGGAGTGTTTGGTGTTGATACGTGGTATGCCAGTGCATTGGCATCTAGAATGGTATTAGTAGGAAAGATTGACTTTCTTTCTGGTATTTTTGGGATTTTCGAGATTCTTCCTACAGATAAAACCGTTGTGGCACCCTTGAGCTTGGCAATGATGGGCATTTTTTCTGGCATGTCCGTGCTTGAAATCCAATTTTTTCACGTATTTTGGATGACTCTCATTGGCGTGTTCATTCTTTCTGAGCTCATCTATCGCCTTGCTAGTGGAATTCTTGTCATTATTCGCTCGGAATCTGGAATCACGCTTCGACATTCTAGGGTCGCTTTTTTTTCCTTGATTCTTTCGTCCATTTTCTATGTCATTCCCATTGTTCTTTCTTATACGGATGGTTTCTTGACTGGAAGAACCATTTTCATTTTATTCTTTCCAATCATGTTGTTCTTGATGTACGAGTTGATATCAAAGGTTGAGACCGGAAAAAGGACGGGTAAGACACTTATTTTGATGTTGTTCTTTGCGTTTTTCTTTTCCTTGGCTCATCGGATGTCCTTGGTCATTTCCTTGCCAATTTTGATGATTGTTTTCACGTGGATTGCTTGGAGACGTGAGATGTTTTCGATCATCAAGTTAAAAACTTTTTTCAGTCATGACATTAAGGTTAACAGTTTTACGTCCATTTCGATAATCACGTTAGGTGTTTTCATCTTTGCTAATATTGTCCTCGTTCGCATCCTAAGTAGGGTGCAAGTGCTGTGGATTGAAGCCTTTTATGGGACGAAATATCTCCCTCAATTAATTACTAGGTTATTGTCATTTAATAAGTACATGAAAGGTGTTTTTGATGGTTTTTTTGGATTAAACGTGGCTAGTGGTGGGTTGTTATTTCTCTTCATTCTAGTATCATTTCTTGCTTTTTTATGGCGGAATGATTTGGAAAAAAAATTCCAGTCAATGCCACGAATCAAGATTTTTTATCAAATGCTCTTCGTCGCCTCCTGGCCAGGCTTGTTCTTGATTTATGTAGGTGCTTATTTTTATCAGGCTCTTCTTCACGTGATGTTTCTCATCGTGTTGATGAGCGGGCTCATTTTTCTGAGACGTTTTGCCAATCAATTAGATTTTTTAATTT
>JAJRXH010000136.1 GCA_024276395.1 archaeon | reverse complement strand
GGGTTCATCAGCAACTATGAGATCCGGATCGAGTGTGAGTGCACGGGCAACGGCCACGCGTTGTCGTTGTCCTCCCGAAAGTTCGTGTGGAAATCGGTCGAAGATATCAGAGACAGTATCTAATCTCACGGTTTCTATTGCTTTGAAGACTCGTTCTTCTAATTCATCTCTCGTGCTATAGGCCTTTGTCAACCTCAAGGGTTCAGATACCGCATCCCACACGTTCATCTTGGGGTTTAATGACTCATAAGGATCTTGGAAGATGATTTGCATTCGCGTGCGTAAAGGACGTAATTGTCGCTGACTAAGATGCGTGGCATCAATTCCATCGAAGATGATCGCTCCTGCAGTGGGATCTAAAAGTCTGATCACAGTTTTTCCAGTAGTTGTTTTCCCGCAACCAGATTCACCAGCAAGAACTAGGATTTCACCTCTCTTGAGGTTGAAGCTGATGTCATCAACAGCTCGGACAAAAATTTCCTCTGAAAAAAGACTGGCAAAGAGTCCTCTGGATAGAGGAAACCACTTTCTGAGATTTCTTACTTCTAGGATGTTATTAGGATCAAAATCAGGTACTTTTTCTACTCCTGGTGGTACAGTTTCCGTTTCAAGAGTTGACATTGTTATTGTCCTCCAAGCCTGTAGAATGATGAATGAATTCATCTTTTCTTTAAATGATAAGTTCAGGAAATGTATTTAATAATTTGGTATTAGTAGTTTTAATTGAGGTGCTCAGCTGATTACTATTTATTAGTTCCGCCCGGCGAGGACGTCCATTCTTTCTGTTTTTCCTTTTATCCTGGAGGATTAAATCCTTCAGCAGTTGCGTAATGACAAGCAACCATGTAATCCTTACCCACTTGGTTTAATGGTGGCACCTTGACCTTGCATAGTTCAGTGGCCCAAGGACATCGAGGATGGAAGCGACATCCGGGAGGGGGACTTGATAAATCTGGAGGTGCTCCTGGGATGGAAGTGAGTCTCCTAGTTTCGGCATTTTCAATGGAGGGGATTGATTCGATGAGACCACGGGTATAAGGATGCATTGGTTCAAGAAAGATTTTCTCGACCGGCCCGAATTCAACAAGATTACCAGCATAAAAGATTGCGGTCTTGTCACAAGTTTCAGCAATGACTGAAATGTCGTGAGTGATGAGAATCATTGACATGCCAAGCGTGTCTTGTAATTCTCGAAGCAGTTCCATGATCTGAGCCTGAATGGTCACGTCAAGGGCTGTCGTGGGTTCGTCAGCTAACACGAGATCTGGACGACAAGCTAGTGCCATGGCGATCATGGCCCGCTGTCTCATACCACCTGAAAATTCGAAGGGATAGTTATTAATTCTACTTGGTTCAATTCCTACCATTTGGAACAAATCAGCACCTCGTTGCCAAGCTTCCCGTGGACTTACATCTTCATGCAAGGTGATGGCTTCTTCAATCTGTTCACCGATTTTAATGATTGGATTGAGAGCGTTCATTGCTCCTTGAAAAATCATGGAGATTCGTTTCCACAAGATGTGCCTTCTAAACTCACTTGGTGTGAGTTCTAGGATATTTTGTCCATCGAACCAGATTTCTCCCTCAACAATTTCAGCATTAGGTGGCAGAATTCTCAGGATAGCACTCGCAAGAGTGGTTTTTCCGCAACCAGATTCGCCAGCAAATCCCACGGATTCACCACGGTGAACCTTGAAGGAAACATTCTCGACTGCATGTACTGGACCAGATTTGGTTTTGTAATGAACCGTCAAGTTTCTTACATCTAATAACACATCATCCGACATGATAGGAACACCACCAAATTCTCTAAATGATTTTGGCCTTCTTTTTCTTTTTTTATCATACTTTTCTTTTTTCTTTCTCTTTCTTTTCTTTTCGTTACTTTTTTGTGTCAGCGATAGATAATAATTGTATAATTGTCTTTAACCTTTCACGTGAATCTTTCTACAGTCTTTCTACAGTAACATTGTTTAATGATTTCGAGTTTGTCATTTTTTCCAATATGGATCTTTGTGACTAATATTCGTTATTTGTTCTTTATCTTCATGAGTTTTTCGGGAGAATGTTAATCAGTGATAGTTTGGTTGGATAGAAAAATAAGGAACGAAAAAGAAAAAGATGAGTTTCTTGTTGTCATTGATAGTCGTGTTGACAAATCGGTGTATTTAGATGTTTTGTGGTTGGTTGATGTCGTTGACATCATCTTCATCTTCTTCTTAATCTTGGATTTACGATTTGCTGCACGGTGTAACCAATGAGCACGAATGAAATGGAGAGCGAGGCTATTCCAGCACCTGGGAAGAACACGTACCACCAAGCACCATGGGTGAAGGCGCCATTTTGATAGGCTCGTTCTAGCATTCTTCCCCACGAAATAGTCGCTGGGTTTCCAAGTCCAAGGAAACTTAGACCAGCTTCTGCCAGAATGCTGCCAGATACAGCTGTAGCAGCTTGGGCAAAGACTAATGGCAAGGTATTGGGGAATATGTGTCGCCATAACGTGTAGATGGGTCCTGCTCCAGCGGCTCTAGCCGCTTCAACATATACACGTTCTTTTTCAATGAGGACTTGTGAACGGATGAGTCGTGCCGAACCACCCCAACCTAAGACGGCGATGATCATCACGATGTTCCAAAAACTTGGTTTCAATAAAGCAGCGAGCACGATTAACAATGGAAGCCCTGGCATGATGATGAGAAAGTCGACAGCTCTCATGAGCAGTTCATCTACCCAACCTCCAGCATATCCGGCTACTAATCCCACGGAGATTCCAATGGCCAACGAGAACAACGTGGCAAATATACCTACCAATAAGGAAACTTGGATGCTCCACATGAATTGGCTATAGACATCTTCACCGGTTTCAGTGGTACCTAATAATCCCTGATAAGATGGGCCGATTCGGAGTCGCAAGTTGTCGATGTCGACTTGAACAATACCCGTATCTTCAATGGTAGCATTTTGTTCTTGAAATACGACTTCAATGGTAAGACGAATTGTTCCAGGCTTGTTGAAGACTCGCAAGTCGAAAGAACTGAACTGAACAGCTCGTTCGACAAAATTTTCTCGGTATCCTCCAGCCTGAGCTAAAGGCCTATCCACGAGCACGGAAGCTAAATCCGGATCTGATTCATTAACCCTTTGCATTAGAAACTTGATTTCTTTCACGGCATTTTGCGAGTGTGTTGAGTTGAAAACGCCATTAGGATCATCAAGAAATCTTACTCTTAAATCAGTGAGTAAATCTGCTCGTTTTGGTGCTTTTTGGTAAGTCCATTCAAATGTAGTGGAGAGTTTCACGATGAATTGACGTCCAGACCAGTAAAGCGTCTTGCTCTGAAGAGATCCATTCTCAAAACTGGCTTTTGACCATTGAGTGGCATTCAAGTCGGCTCCTGCTGGAACTCCGACGTCTTGTGCAACTTTAACGTGGACAGGTTCTCTGACAGTAGTGTTATCGATGTATGTTACGCGTAAGAAATTGTTTCCACCCTCATTTTCGATGGATGTCGATGTTTGCCAGAGAAAAGAATCATTGTTCACGTCACCGCTAATGGAGGAACTTTTCGTGATTCCTCTCACGTCGGTACCTAGCCCTCCCGAGAGTTCGACGAAAATCCATTCGTCTTTTTCCACGAGTCCTTCGTTAAAGAAGTCAAGATAAGTATTTGCTTGCTCAAAGGTGCCTTTTTGTTCCATCAAGCTATGCTCTGGAATGGCATTCGGATCAAAAAGGCGTAAAATTTCTGGGCCAGCCCATTTTGATGGCCTATGTTCTGTAGAAAATTCTCCCGTGTAAGGATTCGGGTGATATGGCGTGATCCAGGGTGTTAGAATGGCAAGCATCACGAAAAAGACCAAGATTGCTAATCCCGTCATTCCGAACTTTGATTGACGATACTCGTTCATGAAACTCCTAATGCGTCGAAACCTCATTCTTCGACGGACCAAGTACTTTGATCGTGTTCCTACAGAAGCATCCATTTTGTTTGCAGACCTCCTAATGATAACTTGCTCGTTAACCCATCATCCATTTCACCTTTTTAAAATGAAATGTTTGATGCACCGATGAAGAATCCCTAAGTCGCTGGAATGATGGGTTTCCGTTCCAAGCACAAAAATATAAAATAGTTATTGGAAAGTGTGATTTGAAAAGCAATGGAATGGCGACGTGTTCAAGAAATTCGATCAGGTACCAAGCTCATCTCCCTTCCCAAGCAATGGGTAGAGGAAAATCAAATTCGCAAGGGCGACTCCTTGATGATTAGACAAATTGATCCTTGGAGGTTATTGATTTATCCAGTTAAGGTGATAGAAGAACGATTGCAGGTAGTTATCAAGGAAAGTCCTCTCGTGAGAAGAGAGATTCTTGCTGCTTACCTTTCTGGATACGATATCATCAAGGTCGTGAGCCCAGATGAAAATACACCCTTGCAACACAAGAAGACCATTCGATCCTTGAGTCGTGAGTTAGTTGGCCTCGAGGTATTATCGGAATCTGCTAATGAGATCGAGATGCATTTTTTGATCACGGGTGAAACGAATCTTGATCCCTGGCCATACTTGGTGCAAGCGTTTCGCATCAGCCGAAATATGAAACGCGATGCCCTTGATTCATTGTTGGAGGGGAAGGAAAATCTCGCCACGGAAGTAATTGCGCGAGATGATGAAGTCAATCGCCTGTATTTTCTCATCGTGAGAATTCTCAAGAGTATGTTACGGGAACTAGAACTCAGTCCTTCCTTGCAATTAGTTGATCTACTGGATTGGAGAATGCTTGCAGCCTACGCGGAAGATCTTGGTGATTCCGCGGCAGCCACGGCCAACTTGACCTTGAAACACGCGACCTTACTCCGTCATCGACCCTTCAAGCCATGGGAAGAATCGCTCAGGCATCTTAATGAGCGATTACTGGTGCTCATTGATGATGTCTTGACCGCCTTCAAGAAGAAAGATCCAATTATGGCACAGAATCTTAAATCATTATGGAACGAATCTCTCCGTCCAGAGGTGGAAACACTATCAGAAGAAATGGCGTTAAAATTATCACCCCCGATTTCTGCCCTTCTTCCAGACGTGAAACGTCATCTCATGAAAATTGGACATCTTGTTGAAGACATTAGTGATTTAGTGACGTGATTTTCGATGAATGATGAAGATGATGCCCTCGTCAAGAAATTCTCGATGTTTTGGTTTTGCCCTTATGACGGCGTGAAATTCACGGAATATCAACCTTCTGGATTTCGTGGCGTGAGTGGTTCGCCTTATTTCATCGTGACTAGAAATAATCAAGCGCTGGATATCGAGAATGCCAAACACTTGAGAAAGATATCCGATCAACAAGTAGAATTTGCTATGACATTAGCCACGGATATGTTTGCAGCATTACCACCCGAAAGCCAAGAGATCACCCTGGTTTCCGTAAAATGTCCCACGTGTGGCACGAGATCGATTGCCCCTAAACTTTCGCGAATCGTCATGGACGATGCTCACTTGAAAAAATTCAAGAAAACCTTGAAACGACATCTTGCTTCTCCATCAATGACGTCACCGACATCCTCAATGAAAGATCAGCGAAGGTCATCCTCTCCATTATCATTCATTTGGAGACTTTGGTACTTGTACATCTTGTTAGGTTTCGTGGTGAGTGTCGTCTCTGTTATCATCAGTCAATATTTGGGAAATGGGGGAAAATTGCTTCCCTAATTGGTAGGCATTATGCAACTTTCAATTAGATTAAATATGAAGGATGAGGCGTTTAACGAATGAATGAAGCAAGATTCATGCCATTGCAAGAACACGTTGACGATCTAACCATTCACCTGCTTGTAGATGAAAAATTCATGAAGAAAGAAAAAGGCTCAACGATGGCGACCGTCTTTTTCATCCACGGCGCTGGCAGTAATCATCATAACTGGTTCTACCAATATCAAGAACTTGCGTTGAATCCTCACCTAACCACTATTACTGTTGACCTACCTGGTCACGGACTTTCAACGTGGTTTAGGGAGAAACCATCCCCTCCAGATGTTAATCACTATGCCCTCGTGATGCTCAAGCTCATCGAAAAACTTTCGTTACGAAACGTGTGGCTGGTGGGTCATAGCATGGGCGGCGCCATCGTGCAGGCAATGGCTCTAAAGGTATCCTCGGAATCACCATCTTTTGTTGAAATCTTTAAGGGTATCATCATCATCGGAAGCGGAAGTCATCTTCCAGTGTCATCTTCACTGCTTCGATTACTGGAGACTAATCCACGTGTAGCGATGGAAAAATTGATCAAGTGGAGCATCTATAAGGGAATCGAAGATGAAAATCCTCAACGTTACCGTGACTTGAAAAACATGGCCAAAAAAATATTTTCACGGGCGGCCCCAAGCGTAACTTTATTTGATTTTCAAGCCTGTGCTCGATTTGACGTTCGTGAACGCATCTCACGAGTTGAGCAACCAATTGGCATCATCGTGGGACAAAATGACGTGATGACACCACCAACCTTGAGTGAAGAACTGGGACGATCTGTTTCTAATTCCCTCGGCTTAGAAAAGATACCTCATTCTGGTCATTTGGTTATGTTGGAACGTCCAAGAATCGTGAATCTCCTATTGAAAAAGTGGATCTTAGAACCGTGAATTCTGACAAGATGCTGTAGTTCATTTCATTCCTTCTGAGGAGAATGATGAAAGTTATGGCACTGACTGGATCGTTAATCTGAAATCATCATTGTCGTTTCACATCATCGGATAGGAGTTAAAGATTTCACTTGAAATGTTGAAATTGCTGATAACTGGAGAATGATGACACCATGAATGACGAACTAAACATCATGCCGAAAGCAACTGAAACTAGTGCTCGATCACGTGGGTCTTCTCCTTCTTGGTTATCAATGCTTGTTCCCATCAGCATGATCATGATTGTTGTAGCCTTTCAATCAGCTCTTCTACCCATATCGGTCTTCATTACTAGGTTGCTCATCACCTCTAAACTCATCTCGATTTCCCCTAATGACTTGATCACTCCCGTCTTGCTGATTAATTTCATCTTGCAAGCGGCGGGATTCCTCTTAACTGTTCTCATTCTATGGCTTCGAAACCGTAATTTTTCCACGAAAACCACACTCATCACTCTAGAACTTGATGTTGGCATGGGTTTCCGACAGTTGTCAATCCTTCAATTTCTTAGATTCATTGGAATGTTCATTCTTCTCTTCATTCTCCTCATTCTTGGCTTTCCCATTGACGAAATGGCTGGAAATCCCTATGCGATGTTTTTAGATGTGCCACGAGCCGGTTGGTTTTCCATGGCACTCTTGGTAGTCGTGGTCGTGGTGTTTGGTCCCTTGTTCGAAGAATTGTTGTATCGCGTGTTGCTCATCTCTGAACTTGAACGTCTCCGTCTCGATGGAGGTGTCATCATCTTCTTGACAGGTATCTTGTTTGCACTTGCTCACGCACAAACAAATGCCCTTGCAGCCTTGCAAGAAGGATCTTACGTCTTTTTCATTACCCATTTCTTTAATTCTACCTTGACTGGGATGTTCTTGGCCTACGTGTACCGAAGAACACGATCTCTTACGACGATTTGGTTCATGCATGCTCTTTTCAACTTCATTGGCTCTTCTTTTTTCCTTGGCATTGAGGATACGGCTATTTTATTAAATGTCTGCCTGTTTTTCCTTGGTTTTTATCTTGTTATCCGCAATTACCGTCTCGTTCCTCTTGCTTAGCGTAAGACCATTAGTGTCACCACGTTCTTGACTCGCCTTCACCTCCCTGAATCACGTGTTTTTTTCCTTTCATTAGCCTTTCAAGCACTTTTTGAGATTTTGATACCTGTGCCGCTTCTTTTGTTCCTAAACGTGGAGTTTCTCACGCCAAGCTTGTTGTTGAGCCTTCATGGTGCACTTTCTTTTGTCGTCTTTTTGTTCATCATCATTAAAAGCGGAAGTGAGATGAGTAGAAGAGAAACCGTGCAAGATTTCCGGCAATCGCTAGAAAAAATGCTTGAATTGTCAAGAGACAACGGATGAAACCGCTAACTAATTTTCCCCACTTGGCTAAAGAAAGAGAAAATGTCTAACATTTAAGTTCTTCTCTTTTGGAAAGAAGATAGAAGTAAAAAAGAGGCGTTTAGTGGTCCCCAGGGCCGGATTTGGAATTAAAATTTTTTTCCAAAATATTTCATGGATGAATGTTTCTCCATTTGTTTGTCTTAGTGGTATTTTCTAAAATCATGGTTACGTATGAGATTTTTGATCTGATGAATCGAAAATAAAGTAATTAAATGATTTTTTTGTCGGAAAATAACAGTTGATTGGAAAATGTGACTAGGATGAGTATGGTGGGAGCCAGATAGTTTCTAATGTCATTAATCATTTATAATAGAAGTGAAAGCCTTTAACATGGGAAAAGATTTGGGGAAGTGTTACAAAACCCCTCAAATCTAAAGGACCCCCGGTAGCTCAGCCTGGTAGAGCGATCGGCTGTAGCCGTTATGGCGCCCATCTGAGAGTTTCTTACAATGAAGATGGGTCAGCCGATGCTAGTAGAAACCGATTGGTCGGGGTTTCAAATACCCCCCGGGGGACCATTGTTATGGGCTTTCTTCTTATTTTTCTTTTTTGTAGTCCCGTACATGTCGTATGTAGCTTTTTTTGGATGAGAAGTCTTTTTTCTTGCAAATCGGACAAACAGGATTGTTTTCGTGAACCCATATGGGAATCTTCTTCTTGCCTACTGGAATGCTCACCGTGCTGTACCGTTTCTTGCAAAAGGCACATGACGTTTTTTTAGGTGGCATTTCGGTGTCATCCTTCACATGTACTCATTTTAATTGGTGGTGAATCATCCAAACTTCAGGAAGTTTGCCACTTATTAGAAAGAAGAGACACATCAGTATAACTAAAAGAAAAGTTACCAACAAGAGTATGATACTAATTTCTGTTACTTAGGGATGAAGTGTCCATGGAAGATCAATTAATGAAAAAAAGAATTGTATTCTTTTGTCTAAGATGTAGATTTTTGAGGAGTGCTTGAGATCAAGACCTATATAGGACCAAAAGAAAGATGGTCTGCAAGAAGGAGATATATTAGTGGAAATTGACCCAATACTTCAAGATATCAACTACAAGAGTGAATCTTTTAGGATTATTTTGCAGCAATTTCCTAAATCTTCGTGTAGAAGATAATCTTATATTGGATAGTCTTAATTCATTTTTTTGAGATGGAAAGAAGTGATGTAGGCGATCGTTACATGGCGAGTTGTAGGCGCGTGTTTCCAGCATCTTTGATGATTCTGGCAATTAATTGGCTTCTTTTTCTTAGGGTGAGCTTAGTAATTTTCATTTTTTTGGCCATGTGATCGAGAAGGATTCGTTCTTTTCTAGCAAGGCAGGCCAAGTAGATGCAAGCAGCTGCAATGCTTGAAGGGCGCTTGCCATCGAGGAGGTGTTCTTTGTCGTTTTTTCGTGCAATAGTATGGATGTCCAATGCTGTTTCAATGATTTCGGGCGTGAGCTTGAGCTGCGTTCCCAGTTGGAGAATCAATTCCTTGGTCTCAGTTGGCCAGCGAGGCTTGATTTCTATGTGTAGTAATTGTTGGATGGCTGCCACCATCTTTCGGATCTTGCGTGGTTCTAGATCCCAATATTGAGCAATGGAGTTCAAGTCCATGGTGATTCCCTTTTTCATCGACACGATGAAGATGAGTGCAAGAATTACTTGCAGCTTGGATCGACCTCGAATGAAGTCTTTTTGGCTGGTCTTGACGTAGAGTGTCAAGACGTCTTGCACCATGGACTCTGGGAGTTGTAACTGATGACAAATGTTCTTGATTTCTTCGCGGATGCGGGTGAAGTGTCTTTTTCGTGATTGTTTTGCGGATCGTTGATATGCAAGTAGTCGCTCGAATTTTACTTGTTGTTGACACTCCATGGTAGTTCCCAAGTAGTCAGAGCGCGTGGTGAAGGTGGAGGTAGGTAATCCCAGTAAGGCCATCGTGAGAAGTGAACTGGGGTCGCCAGCGCGATCTCTTAACCTTCGTTCTTCTTCATCGAACCAGCGACATTCAGGTTCGAATGACCATACTCTATCATTCACTTGTCCGCAATTTCCACAGACTATGAATCCTTCTTCATAGGTAGTAATGAGGTCAGTTGCTCCGCATCCTTGACATTGGGTGTTCATTCGGATCACTTTTTTTAGATTTTTTATTAATATAATATCAATATGAAATAAACATCCCCACGTGTCACTTGGGGGATCCTCTTATATATATCTTGTTAACAAATGCTCTCGGAGAAAAAGGTGGTGTCTTGCTGGACCCAAGAATGAATTGGCATAAAGAATATCAACTCATTTTGAGGATGTATGATAAAGAAACGTTCTTTTTTAGAAGTGGTGTCAATGGTTCCCTCATCAGAATTAAAGAGAAAGATCGTCCATCTAGGAAATGGTGCGTGGATTTTCGTGTTAGCTTTCATTCCTCGATGGCTGGCCATATTAGCCGTGTTGGTTGCGTTGATTGCCGTTCTGAGCATGAACCCGAGGATGTGGAAGGCTGCGTTCGAGTCGATGGCTAGAGAGATTGACCATCGGTATGGAATCTTAATTGGACCATTGATTTACGTGATTGTCGTTCTTATCTTGGTACTTTTTTTCGATTTACGGGTAGCTGGGGCTGCTTTTGCTATGATGGCTTTTGGTGATGGGATGGCAGGTCTCGTGGGTTCCTTGAAGGGAAGACATGTTCTCTTTCGGAAGAAAACCGTGGAAGGCAGCCTTGCTTTCTTGATTGGTGGCTTCATAATGAGCACGTTATCCTTGTTCATCATTGATCGATTCAATCCCAATCCAACTCCCTTGTTGTTCCGGGAACTGTTTTTCATCACCCTACCTTCGTCATTGTTGGATACTTTACTATTCATGTTGGGGATCACGCTCATATCTAGTGTTTTGGAGCTTCTTGTTGGTGAATTGGTTGATGATAATGCGGGTGTTCCCTTGTTCGTGGCAGTGATGCTCACGATATTCTGGTAAGCAGGTGTGATTTCGGTGTCTCAGTTCTGGAAGCATCATTCTCATCGTGTCATTCCAGATAAGAAAAACACGTTGTACATGACGGTTACGGGACGTCCTAATGCTGGAAAATCGAGCTTGTTAAGAAACGTATTGAGACGGGATGTGCTTGATCGTTTTAAGATCACAGTTGGGAAACGTCCAGGGACCACGAAACGGATTAATCAGCTTTCCGTGCTTGGAGGTGAATTGACCATCATTGATTTTCCTGGGTGGGGGCATCTTTCATCGCGTTCTAGGAAGGAAAAAGATCAGCTTCTCGATGCAATGGCTACTTTTTTCGAAAAGAATGGAAAGAAAGTCATTTTGGCACTTCACGTGATCGATATTCGCACGTTTCGAGATGTTTCACTACGGTTAGAGAAGAAAGGCTTCATTCCAATTGATCTAGAAATGGTTCAATTTCTTGAGGAAGTGATGGCAAAAAAGAGCTTCATTGCGATAGTTTTGACGAAAATCGATAAATTTTCTGATAAAGAGATGCTGGAACGTGAATTAAAGTTGGCTAGGGAGCATCTCCCCTCTCACATTCCAATTTTTCCTCTCTCGAACAAGGATAAAACCGGAATGTATGAACTTCAAGGAACGTTCTTGCGGTACTTGCGAAAATATTTTTCGAAAGAAAAACTAAGAGACGTGTTCGTGTTTCCCTCTTCTCGCTGATTAATGGTGGATGGATGAACACTATGCTGGTGTGTCATTTTTCTTTTTCTGAACACGCTCTCGTTTTTTTTCTTCATTTCTTTGATGATTTTATTGATTCACTAAGAGACATTAATTGTCGTGTTTCTTGCTCAATTGAATCTTCCTCCTTTATCATTCCTTCTGGTTCTGGAGAGGTAACACTTTCGACTCTTTCCAAGTGGTATAGTTCAATTCGGACCACGTTTCCTTCCAATCCTAGCGCATTTACATCACTGGGTCGAACTTTCACGTGATATCCACCAGCACATCGGGATATTCTTCCAGTAAAAACTAATATCGGTTCTTTCTCAGGGACTTTTTCATTTCTATTAGCTACCATTGTTCGGGTCACCTTTTGGATGTTGAATGAGTGTTAAGTGAGTGAATGGATGCATTTTTTATGATATTTTTTGGAATGAGCATTCCGAGAAATTTTTATCATTATGATAAAGGTAAAGGAAAGGAGATCAAGTTTCAATCAATCCGGTTGTTAGATGTATGTTTTTTCGTCACCAAGACTAGTCTCTCGTCTCGTGGTTTGTGGTTCTTTGAGAGCTTCTTTGAGCTCCTCGGTAACAATTGGTAGTAATTCGGATATTTCTTCTTTTAAGGGGTTTATGGCTTTTTTGTCGATTCCGAAGACTTCATAAAGAAATTCAAGTCCCTTGATGGAGGCAAGTATTCCAAAGAATCGATCAATGGGAGTAAATCTTCCACCAGTCAGGATATCTGCTGAAGCTGCTTCTATCAAGATGGAAGCCGTGGGGATGCCGAGAACATTACCGATTGTTCCCGGAATTGTTCCATTTAGTCCACTGATGTGGCCATCTAGTGGTTCCACCTTGGCTGAGTGGG